>JAFLVH010000001.1 GCA_022508365.1 Clostridiales bacterium
ACGCGCGCACTGCACGCCGCGCAGCTCATTCCCGTTACCGAATACTGTTCCATACAGTTATTTTGCCCTCCGAACGGCTACTTCATAAGCTTTTGCAGGGTGGAAACGAGCTCGTCGATAACTTCCTCGTTGCCCTCTTTTACATCACGCACCACGCAATTGTGAATGTGTCCCGCAATCAAATCCTTGTTAAAGGCGTTTACCGCTGCATTTACCGCGGCGGACTGCACCAAAATTTCCGGGCAATACGCGTCACGCTCCACCATGGCGCGGATGCCGCGAATCTGTCCCTCTATGCGATTGAGCCTATTAATCAGCTTTTTGCGGTCCTCTTCGCCGCGCTCGGTCTTTTTGCAGCAGCACGATTTATCCTGTTCTTCTTCCATAACTCACCTCATGCAAATATACCTATATGGGGTATATGCGCATTATATACCCCCATACGGTATTTGTCAAGCGTTTTGTAAATTTTTTTCGCACAAAAAAGCCCCCGACTTAATCGAGGGCTCAAGCTAAATCATTGGTATATTATAACGGAGTCGATGCCGACCTGCCCTGTACATCTTATTTCGACTTTGTGGCTGGCGTTTTGCATGGCGTCGCTCAAGAATACAAGCGAGCCTGCGTTCGCCTTTAACTCTATGGAATTGACCTTGGCGCCGTCTATGTACACCTCATAGTTTTTGGCGAACATGGAGGACATCATAATTCCGAGGCGCGTGCCGGTAAACTCAAACTCAAGCTTGTTGCCCGAATGTCCCACATACACGTGTCCGAAGGATGACGGAGCCTGAGCGTACTCCCAATCGCCGGTGAAAACAAGGTTGGCGCTGTCGATTGATACCTTTGTTCCGCCGTTTATCTCCTGAATGTGCCACATCTCCAGCTCGCGGATGATGAGGTAATTGCCCATCGACTCCGTAACCTCTATCTTGTAGTAGCGCATTTGCGTATCGGCAAAATCAAGGGTCTGGACAATTCCCGATCGTGTTAGATCCGCATAGCTGTTTATCAACGTGTAATTTTCCCCGTCAAGGCTGGCGTAAAGCTTGAGCGCCTTAGGGAATTGCAGGTCGCTTCTGTTTTGGCTGTAAATGTAGAGGCGGTTAGCCGTATACACGGCGCCGAGATCTATAACCAAAGTAAACGGCGCAGCCTCTGTGGGTTTTCTGTTCATATGCAGCTGTTGCTGTCCGCCCATATCCCTTATGCCGTCCACAACGACCGACAGATCGCCGCCGCCCCAGCTTGTTGTGTTGAGGAAGAGGTTTTCGCACTGGTCCTCTACAACGGACTGCTCACCCACGCCGAGCTGAACGTTGTTTTGATAGTTGTAGCGGTATGTGCGCTTGTAGAAGTAGTCGCTTTGGAATTCGCTGTTGTCGGGGAATTCGTAGCTGCGCCTGTAGGCGTTTGCGTAAGGCTGAGTGTTATTTGTGACGGTGGGCTCTGTAAGCTGCACCTGCGTCAACGCGTTAAATTCCGCCTCCGAGCATCTGACGCGCGAACCGCCGGAAATGCTGTAGTAATCCACCGCGCCGGTCTTATACGTTCTTCTAAGCGCTACGGCGGTGCCGGTTTGATCGCTGTAGGTGGCGTCGGTGTAGGAGTAGCCTTCGCTGTCCACGCCTTCAACCGCAAGGCCGTTTATGTCGCAATATTTTTCGCTGACTGTAAACATTGTTTCTGCCCACTGTTTTATGCCAACGCCGATATAGGGGACCTTGCCGGTTTGCTGACCGCGTACAATAAGCACTTCTTTGATATACAACCAGTTTACTATCGAGCCGCCGCTTGTATTAATAGTATAATTTGCGGTATTGCCGCCGCCTGCGTTTACGTTAACCGTGACGTTGCCGCGCACAAACTCGATATCGAAGTATGTTGCGGCATTAGCGGGACGGAAGTATAGGCTGTCGTTGGAGTCCGCAATATTTGCGCCGAGCGCGTAATCTTTGCCGTCAAGCGAGTAGTACAGCGCGCAATTATAACGACCGCGCAAGTAAACACGGTATTTGCCGTCGTTTTCGATATACAGCTTGCCGTCAATCACATTAATAGTGTCTTGTAAAGGTTTAAAATAGAAGTCGGGTGCGTCAGGGTGCGCATTATGCTCGGCCTCGGTATTATTCCAGTACCAAATATCGGTATTTACTATTTGCGTTTGCGGGGGGTTGGAGTGATCGGTGCTGAGCGATGTGGTATAACCGGCAAAGCCGCCGTCAAACGCCTCCGTCGCGTCGGAATACATGTTTTCCTCGGAATACGTATAAATTGTGCGCTCCAGTACGGATTTGTTCAATTCCCTTGTGGGCTCGAATTCAAGCACCAGGTCTACGTCCGCAACGTTAAAGCTTCTGTCGTTTTTGGTTATTTCCAGGGTGACGATTATCTTGCCCGATTTATTATTCGACGCGTCGGGAGTGTACGTAGCGGTGTCGCTGCCTGTTATAGCTATCGTGCCGTGTGCCGGCTGGGATATGCTTTTTACTCTGTAGGAAAAGCCGTCGGGAATGACAATGCTGCCGCTCTGGTACTGACCGCCGCTTGCGGTGTACTTAGTTAGGTCAATGGTAAACGGCTCGCCCGCCTTAATCAAATAGGGCTGCATGGTGGTTATGTACTTCTTTTCGCCGTCGTAAACATAGCTTCTGCCCGTCTGGTACACGCACGAAACGGGTACGAACATGGGATACGATTTGTCGGCGTTGTCGGAAATTCCGGTGCCGCCCAAAATGTTGTTAAAGTAATAGTACATGTTGTTGTGCGTCACGTTTTGCCAGGCGTTCATGTACGCGGCATAGGACTGACCGCCGCCCGCAACCTTGGCCTGAATAAAGTCGTTGGGCCCGAAGTTGTGGAGAAGCGTCGCGTACAAGGCGAGCCCCTGATTGCCGTTGCCGGGATTTTCGTTGGGCCTGGCTATTTTAAGCGTCTCCTCCAATGCCCAGGTAGCGCTGGTGTATCTGTTCCAGCCGCCGCCCAGTCCGTCGCCGCCGAAGTTACCTATTGTGCGCGCGGAGGAAATCTTGGTAAACAGCGCGTAGGACACAAGCGTCATCGCGTTGTTGGTAACCTCGCCGCCGTTGCCGACGCCATAGCCCTGGAAGTTGTGATGATACTCGTGGAAGTTGCCCCAAGCGCCCGACGTGACCATAAGATTGTAATCGAGCGAATTTGCCATCCAGCCTTCCGGGCAGTTGACCGAGCTTCTGCCGGGGAATGCAACAGCCGCACCCGCCGCAACAAACGGTTCAAAGAGCATGACTATTCCCTGATTGGAGCCAGTTGTAGTCACCTGTGAAATTTTTTCCCACAGAATAGCGGCCTTGTACAAGTCGTCATACGAAAACCTTTGCGCATTGGTTTTTGCGCCGGAGAGAAGCACGCCGTAATTCCACACTTCCAAGTCAAAGTAGGGTGCGGAGCAGTATCGCTTTAGCCTGTTAAATTCGTCCTCTGTGGTGTAACCCAAAATAAAGTGCGGATATTCCACGCCGCCCGATATGGTCGCGGTATACTCCGCATTGTTGTTGCGGATGTAAAGCGGTCCGCCGAGGAAGGAGCCGACGTATGCGGTGTAAACGCCGTTTTCGAGTACGGCGGTATTTTTGGTGACCTGCATGGTGTTGAGCAGATGCGGCATGCGCGGCATAGCCTTGCCCGCCCAAATATTGTTTGCCTGGCCGTTGTAAAGCGCCTGGCCTATATGTATGGTAAGACCGCCCGTTCTTTCCATGTCCTCTTCGCTGAGCTGAATCTTAATAACCTCGCCGGCGGGCGCGTAAATGCCGGTGACGCTGTAGCTGTTGTAGCCGCGCGGACGAATTGTTACCACCTTTTCCACGCCGGACTCCGAGTCGTTGACGTCGCCGTGGTAGTTGCCCACCGCCGCCGTGTGCTTATAAAGCTGCCTGCCGGTTTCTACGGGCTCCGCTCTGGTGCCGCTGTACAAAAAGCCGTTTTCGTCCATCCAGGTATAGCCGCCACCGCCCGCATTGGCAGTGCCGGTTGCGGTAAGAAAACTGGATTCGGATATGATTTCGTCTTGCGCTACACCGCCTTTATAGTTGGTGCCGTACACGGGATAGGACGCAAGTCCGCCGTCACGAGTGCCGGCAACAGGCTTGTTTCTTGCCACCTGCTTAGTCACCGTGCCGTAAAATCCCACCTCGGTGGTGGCTACGTAATCGTATGTAAACGCGTCTTCGGGGCGCGTGCTCGGTCCGACCATTCCGGGATCGTCCGGCTTGTCGTCGGGGATGGTTTCGGTGGGCGGAGTCAAGTCGATTTCACCGCCGCCCTTGTTGCCGCCGCCCTTTTTGTCGTCGGCCTTGCCGCTGCACGCAACAAAGCTGAAGACCAAAACCAGCGCCAAGGCAATCACAATCACCTTGCGACCGAAAGAAAACATTTTTTTAAGCTTTTTGGTGCCCATTTAAGTACTCCTGTTGCTTTTTATATATGTCATTATATCACATAAAGTTAAATAACACAAGAGATTTATACAGATATCGGATATCCTCAAAAAATAAGCGAGGCCGTATACAACCGACCTCGCCGTTATCGTGCTTTTTTGAATTTACGAATTGGGCTGCATTTAGCCGATGAAAAACGTCTGACATCGGCGGTTGCCTTTTCACTTATAATATGCTATAATTATTGCACGACAAACAATAATTTAGAGGTAATAATGTTTCATATTTTCAAAGACCAAAATGAACGAATTGCGTATGGTGGCACCGCTTTTATCGAGCTTCAATATTGCAAATTGAAGGCGGGTACAAGATTAAATAAAATCGTGGCGTTGCGTTCTATTCGGCATTGGCAAGATAATTCATTGTATGTCTATGTCACTGACATTGATAATTTTTTGGATCAATACCACGATATATTTCAAGGTGTCGATTGTAGTGGAATAAACTATTATTCGCCAAATCAGCTAAATGAAATAGTAGCAAAACTCGAAAGTAAAAAACCTGTTGACTATAGCGTGCTTTTAGAATGGTTAAAACAAGGCATTGAGCATAACGGCATTTATATATTAGGAATATAAATTTCAATTTAACGAAGCAGTAAATGAACAACTATTATTCAATTAAAAGTCCTGCCGATATAGATACTTTCATAGAAAAAACAAACGCTTTGCACGACGGGCATATCGTTGCAGTAGAGTACCGAAACAACGGTATAAAAATATCCGGCGATGTTTATGAATTAAATTCCGAGTTGAAACAGTTAATAATTCGTGTTTTAATAACGAGTATCAAAGACGCTGTTCTGGAAATGGAATTTGAGAACGTTTTAGAGTGGAAAATATCGCAAGCCGATAATGATATTTTAGAAGCTGGCGTTAGTTTTGATGAAAAAGGCTTTATTGTATGGGCAGACGGTGCTATTGATTTGAATAATGTACAGGGAAACGACTCATATGTAATTGCGAAAAAAATGAAGTGGCGTATTTTGTAACACTTGCTTTCTGAATATTTCTACGAAAAAATTTAATTTAGAGGAGTAATATATTGGAGCCTTTATCATATCAACAATTTATAGATGAAATTAATAATTGTAAAATAATAAAAGCAGTATTTCTAATTGAGAATTATGCCCATTATAATAAATGCGTAATTAAAAGAGCAGCTGACATTTTTGATAATGGTAGCACCGCCGTTTATTATGATTATATTTCTGTTGAATTGACAAAAGATTCGGAACATTATTCGTTTTTAAATAAATTTGACGAAGATGTAAAACTTTTCGATATGAAACGCAACGGAAAGTATACTTTAAAACAAATGTGGGATAGGATTAAGTTTATTACAATAGAATATGCCGTAAATGATTAGAACTATGAATTTCAATTTAGCGGAAAATGATTTCCAAAAAATCCATATTCCACACAGTTTATAACTGTGTGGAAGCAATAGGAGGAGCATATAAAATGCAAAAACATCAAGATTTGCCGGAATTACATAACTTGTCGAATAATTTAATCAACCTTCGCAAGCAAAAAGGATTGACGCAACAGGAAGTATCGGCAAAGCTCAATATAACCTATCAATCATATCAGGCATACGAGCTTGGCTCAGCCACACCGTCTTTGATTAACTTTATCAAACTTGCCAAATTTTTCGACGTTTCATATAACAGTCTTTTGGAATAGTAATACAGTGTCGTAGTAACCGAATACTCATTAAGCCGCACACAGTTTAAAACTGTATGGATTGTAGTCGTCTTGATTGGGATAATGCGGTGTAACAACACAGTTTATAACTGTGTAGAACGTAATCGTCTTTGCGGTGCATATAATAGCTGTTACGTTAAGATGGTGTACTCACACAGTTTATAACTGTGGGGAATAACAACATTCTAAATTTTACTTATTTTTATATGCAGTAAAAAACTCTCGATTGTTCGAGAGTTTTTATTATCACGATAGCATAAATTTTCTCTATGGAAAATCGCCTTTATCGCTCATGCTCTTTTTTTGCGTATTACAAGGTAAATAACAAACGCCGTTATGCCGGCGCCGACAACGCAAACGGACGCTATAGCTATCGCCTTCCACGTGCTATCGCCGTTTTCGTAAGCCGCAGCATCGAGCCGAGCGCTCTCCTCGCCTGTAGCGGACTCCGCATTGTCGGATACGGACAGCGTTCCGTCCGAAGCGATAGCATAGCCCGATGCCACCAGTTCGTTTATTTCCTTTATGCTCTTTCCTGTCACGGCGTTGCACTTCATCACCTTGTCGGTGCCAACGTATATGATCTTTTGCGTGACGGCATTGGTGTACGGGTTGACGGCGGTAATCGTATACTTGCCCTCTTCGGCAAACACGGCGCCGTCGCTTACAGCCACATTAAACCGAGTGTCCTCGACGATATCGGTGCCGTCGCTATTAAGCACCTCCTTTTTTACGGTCATGCTCAAGTACTTAGATTGCGCGACGCACTTAAAGCCCTTTTCGGTCGTGTTCTTGTTGTAAAGCTCCGCGTCGGTGTCAAGCTCGGTCGGGTAAACCATGCAGTCGCCGCTGCGGACCGAGAAGTAGCTTTCCAGCCTATAGTCAAACCAACTCCCGTTGGGGTCCATCCAGTCTGTCACCCAATTCCAGCCGGTCTTTTTATAGATTTCATAGCACAGAATGACGCGGTAATCGCCCTCTTCCAAAATGCTTATTTGCGTTTCGCCCACGCTCAATCCCGCCAGAAAGTCAGTGTATGTGACAATGCTCTGTTTCCCCTTATGGTCGGTGCGCACAATCATGAGCATGCCGTGATGAAAGTCCGCTTTGTAATAAGGGTCGTCTATCCAACAATCTTGGACAACCGCCTTGTCGTCTGCAATCACCAGATTTTTATTTCCGTTAAGCTTGTTGATATCCTGGTCGAGCTTAAACCCAAAAGTCACCTCGCCGCTGTTTTTAAGATAGACGGGCATGTTCTCGCAATAGGCGTTTCGGCTGCTTGTAGTACTACCCGAAAATCCTTTAACATAGAACGAGCCCAAAGCCCAGCCCTTGTGCGGATCGCCGTCCGGGATAAGCCCCATAATCGTTCCGGGCAGAGTGAGTAAGGTCCAAGGATTCCAACTGCTTTTGGTGTTGGGCTTATATCCGTTATCCTTGCCGCAGGGCACGACGGTGCCGAAGTAAGTGACGTTGTCTTCGGTCTCCGCGCTCGCAGGTTTTACGCTGCGGTTACACAAAAGAACAGAGCAAACGACGATTGCCGCCGCGATTAAGCAGGCAACCGAAATTTTGCCGAATAAACCGTTTTTGATTTTTGTCATAATTACACCTCCGAAGATAGGTTGTTATTGTATTTTGCCATAGCATTATTCAAGTTGTCTTTTATCTTGTCGCGCAGGGTCGCGGGCGTGATTATCTCCACGGAATTGAGATATTGCATAGCCCAGTATTCCATTGCGGCGGGGCTGACGTTTACCGAAACTTTAAACCTGCCGTCCGCCTTTTTAATTACCGCGTTGTCGCCGAACCAGTCCACCACCTGGTCAATCACGGCCTCCTCCGCAAAAAACTCCACGCGCTCTATCTTGTCCGAAAACATATACGGAAAAGCGGAGGCGAGGCGGCGGTAGTCTATTCCCTTTTCGTAGCCCTCTACCGACCTTAACGGCGTGACAAGCTCATCGGTGATTTGCATATCGGTGATTTTGTCGAGGCGGTAATAGCCTACGTTTTTCCATTTTTCGTTGTACGCCATAAGGTAGTAGCGCTGATTGTGCAAAATCATCTGGTAAGGGCTGACGCGGTGAGACGACGTTACGTGCAGCTTTTTGTCCGCGCCGAACTTGTTGTAAGAAAATGTTATTTGCTTAGCGCCTTCTATCGCCTCGTCCACTATGGATATGTTAAGAAAAAACTGGCAGTTGTCCGACTTGCTCCACTGGTCGACCGAATACACGTTGTTAACGTGCGCGCGGAAGTGTTCGCTGGAAAGCTTGCACAGCTTGTCGATGAGCATCTTGGAATGATTTGCCGTTATGTACTTGCTTGCGAGTACGCCGTCCACAAGCAGGCGCAGCTCGGAATCGTCAAACTCACGGTAGGCAAGATAGCTGCCGCGTTTATTCGATTCTATTTCCACCCCTGCCTCTTTAAGATAGGAGACGTTACGCCCCACCGCCTTACGTTCAAGCTCTATGCCGAACTTCTGCGAAAGGTAGTACTGAATCTTGTCCTGCGTCAAAGGATGATCGTAGTCGCTGTACCGCTGAAAGATCTGATAAATGCGCAGCAGCGCGTTCTTTTTAGGTTCGATATTGCTCATGATATTTCTCCTTTTTATATTTCTAACTCTGAACTCTTAACTCTTAACTCTGAACTGTTATCCTCGTCACCTTGCCCCAGGGCGGCGTATTGATTTGGTTATTTATTATCCACAAAACAGGTATTCCGCCCGCTTTTTCTTCCGGCGGAAAGGGCGCGTAGCCGTCGGTAAGTATGATTATGCTGACGGGCGGCTCGTCCATAAACTTAAACACGTAATCGAAGATGATATCAAAGTTGGTGCCTCCGCCGCCGACAGGCTTTATAATCTTAAATTCTTCCTCGTTCTCGAAGGGCTGCGGCTCGATAATTGCGGCGTCGAAAAAGCCGAGCATGCCCTTTAGCTTTCCGCCAAATTGGTCGATTGCACCCTTGACCTCGGAGTAAGCCGCCGTAATCATGCTGTCCGACATAGACCCGGACGTGTCTATCATGAACAGAATGTTTTCCACCGTCTCGTCTTTTTCGTTGAAGTCGGGCAAAAAGAATGGCCCGTCAAACCTTCTGTCCGGCGGCGTAAACGAATAATCGACCACCTCCTCCTGAACAAAATCGTTTAGCACGGTGCGCCAATCGGTCTGCGGCTTTGTCAGCTCGTTCAATAACCGCTTAGCAAAGGCGGGCAGCATTCCGCGCGTGTTGGACGGGTCGCGTATCTCTATCGCCTTGCACGCGTCGGAAAACCGCTTCACCCACACGTCGGAAAGCGCTTCGTCCTGCGCCGTGCCCCACCTGCTGTGATCGTCCCATGTTTTGCCCGCGCCGTCACCGTTGCCGCGGCCTTTGCCTCTGTCCCCGTCACCGCTTCCTTTGCCGCCGTCACCGCTGCCGCCTATTTTACCCTTTCCGCCGCCGCTTCCGGGTCCTTTATTGCCGGAGCCTGACGCAGACGGAAACATATCGTAGACCTGCGTTGCGGTGTAAAGGTGCCCCTCCTTGCCGTCTGGCGCAACATGCATGAGCGCGCCGTATTTCTTTATGGTTATGCTGTCTAAGTCCATGTCGTTCGACAGCAGGATATTGGAGTTGACCACTATGTCGCACGCAATGTTAAACAGCTCCGGGTCGCGCTCCTCGCGCCTTAAGCAGTGCTGCAGCACCACGTGCAGGATTTCGTGCATCATCACAAAGTCGAGCTCCTTATCGCTTAGCTCGTCCAAGAACTTTGGGCAAAAGTAAATCTTGTTGCCGTCGGTTGCGGCGGTGTCCAGCCCTTCGTCCAGCGCGTATATCATGTGCATTAATAGCAGGCCGTAAAAGCCGTTGTTACACAGGATGCGCATTCTCGACAGCAGCAGCCGCCTTATATAGCCTTGTATTTTTTCGTCAGACAGAGCCATTTAGCAAGCTCCCTTTTTGCTGCAACCACTTGGCAAATTCGGGGACGCGCATCAGCTTTTCCTTATAGCCTTTTTCTATGTACATATAGTCCTTTATCAAGACGACGGAAAAGTCGGCGGGTATGCCGCCCGAGTATCTTATGGAATTGGCTATGCGGTTCATGTCGTTTCTATGCTCGCGCGCGTACACCGTCATGGAAGAAACAAGCGCGTACATGGCGTCCGTGTTTTTGGGCACGGGCGGGTTTTTGCCGTCGAATATATCCTCTATGCTCGGCAGCTCGTTGTACACCTTTGCCCAGGTGCGAAACTCCACCGCAACGCCTGTGCCGACAAGTCCGGCTATCAAAGGGTACGCCTCGTTTATATCGTCGTCCACGTGGTTTAGGATGTTGCTCACCATCTCCCAGGCGCGCGGCGTGGCAAAGGCGAGGTCGTTGGACGCGGCGTCAAAGCACATAAGATAATTCTGACGGAAGGACAAAAAGCCCAAAACCTTTTCGTTTATGCCGGACGATATCGCCCACTTCTTCCAGGACGTAAAGCTGCCCTCTATCTCTATGTGCATAAGACGGTTGCTCAGCGCCTTGGGCATGCGGTACGCCACCGACTTGTCGGTGGTCCTGTTGCCGGCGGCAATCACTATGCAGTTTTCGGGCAACCTATGCTCGCCCACAACGCGGTCGAGCGTTATCTGGTAGGCGGCGGCCTGGACGGACTGCGGCGCGGCGGTTATCTCGTCGAGGAACAGAATGTTGACTACGTCCTCGCCTTCGTCCATATCGAGTATTTGCGGCTTGAGCCACACGGCAAGCTTTTTATCCGCGCTGGCGGTGGGGATGCCGCGAAGGTCTATCGGGTTAAACAACAAAAGCCGCATGTCGGTGACAGCGACGCGTTTGCCTATGCCCTCTATCTCCTTGGCTATCTGCCTGACCGCCTGCGATTTACCCACGCCGGGCGGACCCCACAGCATGACGGAGGGCACGGTCTTTACGGGCAGACCCTTTTTTATTACGGCGCAGTACGCCTTGGACAGCTTGTCCACCGCCTTTTCCACGGACATGGACGGAACGTCGCTTAGTTTTATTTCGCTCATTATTTAGCTCCTAACTTTTTATCTATCTCTGCAAGCTTGTTTTTGCAAGCCTCTATTTTTTCCGAATAGCCGTCGCTATTTGCGAGGAATGCGCGCATTTCTCTTTCCTCGTTTTTCAGCCCGGCAAGCTCGCCTATCAGCTTTTCCAAATGCTCGTCGAGACCGTTAAGATAATTGTCTATTCGCTGCAGGTTGCCTATCTCGGTGTCGCCGAGCTCAACGTAATATCTGCCCCTGCGCTGCAGGTATACGTACGGCGTTTTAAGCACCATGTTGGCAGGGAGTACGATATCAAATCCCCTATACCAAGTAAGCGTGCGCTCGGCAGGCTCCAATATATTGCGGTTGACCTCACGGGTAATCAGCTCGCGCAAGAGCTTTCGCTTTTCGCCCTCCGCCTTTTTCTGCTTGTTGTCCTCGGGCTCGGGATTGGCGTTTTTCCACTCGGCATAGAACTTGGCGTCGGCGCGGCAACTGTCTATAAGCGATTGCTGATACTCCTTTTTGCCCGGCATTTCCATAAGCAGCTTTTCAAGGTGAATGCGCGTGTCCACAAGCCTGCGCTGCAACGTAAGATAGCGCGTAAGCTCGTTGGCGGTTTCCACGCGCTCCTTTACAAGCGGATTGCCGACGGCAAGCGCCTTGACCTCGGCGTAGTCCAGCACGGTGTCGCTTATGTCGCCGCCGCTGCGCTCGGCGAAGGAGCCGGACAAGAGATCCGCGATAAACCGCGCCTTGGTCTCGAGCAACTGCCAGGAATACGCGTCAAAGCTGCCCTCGGTTATGTAGCGGAAAATCTTCACCTTTTTGTTTAGGTTGCCCTGACGGAGTATTCTGCCCTCGCGCTGTGTCATGTCGGCAGGCCGCCACGGCACGTCGAGGTGGTGTAACGCTATAAGCCTGTCCTGAACGTTGACGCCGAGGCCCAGCTTAAATGTGGAGCCTATCAAAATTCTTATCTCGCCCTTTCGCACCTTGCCAAACAGCTTTTCGCGCTTTGTCTCGGTGGTCGCGTCGTGAATGTATGCGATTTGCTCCTCCGGAATGCGCTGCGCAATAAGAAGGCGCTTCAGCTCGTCGTACATGTTAAAGCCGACCTTGGGCGTTGAAATGTCGCAGAATATCAGCTGTGCGCTTTTGTCCGCGACAGTCCTGAAATATATGTCCGACACGTTGTTTGCGCATTGCGCCACCTTTGACTGATAGGTAAAGTACGCCGCCGTGTCGACAAGCCGTAGGTCGAGCGCCGCCTTTCGCCCGTCCGTAGTTATCTTTAGCATGTTGTCCTCTTTGGGACTTACCCTGCCGTGCCGCACCGTGTCCGCACGCTCGGAAATGTTCTTTAGATATTGCTCAAAGTCGAAGGTGCGTGCGATAAGCGCGTCGTCTCTGCCGTCCACTTCGGGCACGCCGTCGCTTGCGTCCACCTGGTGAAAATCCGCTATGGAACTAAGCAAAGTAGTCAGCTCCGGCAGGTTGTGGAACTTGGAAAAGCGTGTCGCAAGTCTATAGCTGTTGGTGTCGACGTCTATCTCGAATTCGGTCACGCGCTCGGCAAACATTCCCACCCAGCTGTCAAAGTTTTGCAGATCCATAAGCGCCAGCTCGCCGCTTTGCAGGTACTGCTGAATGACAAACGCGTCGGTGACGGAATTGGTTATGGGCGTGCCTGTGGCAAACACCACGCCGCCGCCGTTGTTGTTCCTTTGCACCGTGCGCACCTTGTCCAGCATGTCCTTGCACTTTTTGGAGCCCGACGTGCTTATGCCCAGCACGTTGGTCACTTTGGTGTCGACGGGCACGTTTTTAAAGTTGTGCGCCTCGTCTACAAACAGCCGCGTAATGCCCAGCTCGTCAAAGTGAATGGTGCCGTCCACCGCGTTCTCTTCCGTATGCAGCTCGTAAATAGCTTTTTGTATGGCCTCCTTTTTTCTTTCGAGGGTGGCGGTCGCCTTTTTCTTGTTTTTAAACTGCTCTTCCAGTTGCGCGCGCTGCTCCCTCAGCTTTTTTATATGATACGCCTTGGACAGGTGGATTTGCTCGAAGCAGCTGTACGCCATGATTATTCCGTCAAAGCTTTCGTCGCGAATTTTCCTTAGCACGTCCCCTCTTTTTTCTTTGGAGAAGCGCTTGGGCTCCACGATAAGCAGCTTGGCGTTAGGGTACATTTCGTTGAAAATCGCCTTCCACTGCCCGACTATGTTGTTGGGCACCACGTACAAGTTTTTCGAGGAAAGCCCCATGCGCTGCAGCTCCATGCCGGCGGCAATCATAACGTATGTCTTGCCCGATCCCACGTCGTGCGCGAGAAGCGTGTTCGGCGTAAACAGTATGCGCGCAACCGCGTCCTTTTGGTAAGGAAAGAGCCGCACGGAATCGGACATTGTGGGAAACTCGAGAAAGCCTCCGTCAAATATCCTGCGGCGTACGCAGCTGAAGTTGTTTTCAAATATCATCTCCAGCCGCTCTTTTCTTGCGGGGTTGCGCCACACCCACCGCTGAAAGTCCTTTATCATCTTGTCCTGTTTTTCCAGCGCCTCTATCGTGTCGGTGCGGTTTACCACGCGCTTTACGCCCGACTTGGTCAGCGTGCTTACGCGCTCGTCAGTGACGGCGACCGTGCGCATGTTAAGCGTTTTTTCCAGAATGTCCAGCGCGGACAGGCGCGGCGTGCCGTACGTGCTTTCCGCGCGCACACGGTGCCTTAGCCGCGACTTAAACGGAATCTCCCAAGATCCGGTAAGCTCGTCGTGCTTGGTGCCGGTGTACGCCAGTCCGCGCATATTCAGCATGTATGTGATAAACTCGTCTATTACGTCGGTAGGCACCCAGGGCGAGCCCAGCGTTATGTAAATATCCTTGGTGGGCACCGCGTCGGGCAGCACCCTTTTTATAGCCGCGATGTTATCGGCAAACCTGCCGCGAAAAGCATTGTTGGCTGCCTCGGCGGATCTCAACTTGCGAATGAGATTGCCCGACAAATACTCGTCGGAGGTCTCCCAACCCTTGTAGAAGCACTCGTTCCAAGTGTCGGGGTTTTGGTAGATAGACCCCTTCAGTGCGGAAATCACAGTCTTAAAGTCGGTGCCCGTGACGGCGGCAATATATTCTATATCCACCTTGCCGAGTGTGGTAAGGCTCATAATAAGCGCGTCGGGAATGCTGTCTGTGTGAACGCCTTGAGCGCGCTTGTCGGAAGCAAACGCGTTTTCCCAAGTGAGCGGCAAATCGATACTGGTCGGAACGCTCGGCTCCGACATGGCATAATCGAATATGGATATTTGCTCGCTTGCGTTATTCTGCTTCACAGCCCCCTCCCCAAAAAGATTATAGGTAATTATACCGCAACATATGTACCGAATTTGGTACATAAGTAATTATATCACCAAAAAAGAAAAACGGCGTATGTTTTTAATTTTCTAATCAAATTTTAATCTTTCTGTGTTTTTGGATTTGCTCTTGCTTTTTCTGCGGAGATTTAATATAATACAACTATTAATAAAGGGCAGAGAAATTATGAAAGACCGACCGGAATTTGAAATAGCGGATTTATACGACCTAAAGCTTGAACGGTTTTATACTATCAAGGCGTATCACGAGGAAATGGGCGACTGGGAGGACGGCGACAGCGAGGAGGCAAAAGCATACTTTAAATCGCTTATGGGCGAGCTTAAGCGCGGCGAGGAATCCATTCTCGTAAAGTACAACGGAAACGGCGAGCAGGCGGTAATCCCCGACGGCGTCACGGGAATAAAAAAGTTTGCGTTTGCAAACAACACGGCGTTAAAAAGCGTAGTCATGCCGGAAAGTTTGACTCGCGTGTTTAACGCCGCATTTTGCGATTGCACGGCGTTAGAGGAAATAAAGTTCGGAAGCAATCTTTACGGCGTGGGCGAGTACGCGTTTAAAGGGACGGCGCTAAAAAACGTCACTCTGCCGCACAGCGTGCGCGTAATGGACAGAGGCGTGTTTTACGGCTGTCACGCACTGGAAACCGTCGACCTCGGCGGAAATATCGAGCTTATTCCTACGGAGCTGTTTACAAACTGCACGGCATTAAAGCGCATTATCATCCCGAGGAGCGCGAAGTACGTAGGCGCAAACGCGTTTTTCGGCTGTACGGCGCTTGAAGAAGTATATATCCCCTCCACCGTCATTATGGACGAGCATATCGACCCGTTTGACAGGTGCAAAAAGTCCTTGCGCATTTACATAGAAAAACGCAAGGACGGAAGCCACGAAAAGCTCGCGGAAAAGTTTAAAAGATTTAAAGTAGAATTCGTTGAACAGAATGTCTGCGATTAAAAAACGGCGCACATAATTGTGCGTCGTTTTCTGTAAGTATCGCTATATATCTTAGCGGCGGCTCGCCGCCCTAATTCCTAATTCCGAATTCCGAATTAACTAAACCTTTCTCCATTCGCCTGTGTAATTCTTTAACAGCTGTGCGTTGGAAGCAAGGTTATCCGTCGCGCTCACCGACCTTAACGCGCCGCCTGCATTTTTGGCGAACCATTTGCTTGTGCTGTTTGCAAACGTGACGTTTTTAAGCGCCGCGCTGTTGAACGCGCCCGCGCCGAACCACACCACGTTTTTGCCGATTGTAAGCGTTTCGATATTGCATTTTGCAAACGCGCCCGCCGACACAGTGCGGATATCCTCGCCAATCACGTACTCGGACTCATCAAAGCTGTCGTCGGCAGCAAGGATGTGATGCTCCAATATAAGCACGCCGCCTATCCAATTGCCTGCCTCTTTATAGAACGCAGTGCCTGTAAAAGCGTCCTTGCCCATATAGGTTACGTTGTCGTTTTCAAAAATGATATTGAGTAGGTTGGTGCAACCCATAAACGCCTCGTCGCCGATAGACGTCACTTTTGCGGGAATTGTCACCATCGTGATTTTGGTGTTGCCCTTAAACGTGCCCGCAGGTATGGACGTTATATTCTCGGGCAAAACAAGTTCGGGTCCGACCTCACCCGTTATGCTCATGCTTGTTGCGTAGTACATAGGGCTTGAAAGCGCGCTGACAAATGTAATCGCAAACCAATCGGCAACGCTGCCGCCGTACACAACCTCTTTTAGACCGGTACAATCTTTAAAAGCGTCTGTGCCTATCGTTTTGACTGAAACGGGAATGGTCAACTTGGTCATACCTGTGCAACCGTCAAAAGCGAACTCGGCAACGGCAAGCGTATTTGCCTTAATGCCGAATTCACCGTTGCCGTCGGTAAAATATGAATTGCGCACTCTTATCAGGTGCAAGCCTGCGTACAGCGCGCCGCCTACCCAGTTTTTGTCGTCGTTGTAGTACGCCGTATTATAGACCGCCCTGTATCCTATTTCCGTGACGCTTTCGGGAATAACTACACCGTCAAGGCTGACGCAGCCCGAAAAAGCGATATTGCCTATTGTCTTGAGCGTGGACGGCAAAGTTATTTCGGCAAGCGCGGCGCAGCCCTGAAACGCGCCGTATTCTATCCTTGTCAACTGCGATTCGCCGCCGTAAAACTCGACTGCCGTAAGCGCGGTACAGCCCTCGAACGAATTCGTCTCTATCGCCGTGATTGTTGCGGGAAGTATCACCTTTTTAATCTCGGTGTTGCGCACAAACGCCGACGCGCCAATTGAGCGCACAGGCAGTGTTTCGGGCAAGTCCGAACCGTTGTAAAACGCGGGATTAGGCAGGAAAGCCGCCACGGTTATTTCCCAAGCGCGAGGTACTCCGTTGTCGTTCTTTACTATAAAGTAGTCGCCCGACACGGCAAGCTCGTATGTAAGCCCGTCATAGCCGCAGTACGCGCAAAGGTTTTTCGCGGAATAATCGTGCGGCGCGGTTAGACTGTGCGGCGTTTCATAGCGGTTGCACACAAGGCTGTGCGTGTTTGCGCCGAATTCAATCACCTCCCACTCGTGGCCGAGCGCGGTGTCGGGAACGGCTTTGCTTACGGTATAGCCGCATACCGAGCAAGTGTTGACTATGGCTTCGTCATGATCGCAATCGGCAGGAGTCGTCGTAGTCTCAAAGCTGTGATTGCCGTACTCACGCAAAGAGCAAACGGTGCAAATGTGCGTGTGCTGCAAGCTTCCGCCTAAGCTTATGCTAATCCAATTGCTCCACTTGTGCCCGAGCGCGGGGAATTCGTCCCTGTCCACGTGGAAGCAGTCCTGACAGACGTCTATATCTATTTCGGGCTTGGTGCAGGTTGCCGCCTGGCTCGAGGACGTCATGCGGCAGTCCGCCGTCTCTTGCTTAGAGCAGCCGTAACGCAAACAGCTGTGAGTGTGCGTGTGGTGTTCGTCGTTGTCGCCGCTGTACACCCATTCGCCGTAGCTGTGGCCGAGCGCGGTGCCCGTATGCGTTTCGGTGCGGGAGTAGGTACACGAAGCAACCGAACAGGTGTACACCGTAAATGCGTCTGCCTCGCAGGTCTCGTCAGTTCTGACGCTGATAACCGCGCCCACTACGCCGACCTTAACACCCTTTTCCTCCTTGTCGCAACCGTCGCGCTTGCAGTGTCGCGCATGCGTGTGCGATTGCGGCAAGGCGCTGCTGTCTTCACACTCGTATTCCGTCCAGTCATGGCCGAGCGCGTCCGCAAAATCCGAATTGTACGTATTGCCGCAGCCGTCGCATGTATAGACGGTGTAACCTATATTTTCGCATGTGGGATCCACAACGGTTTTTTCATCGGTATCGCAAACCTCTTCCTCGTAATATTCGCAACGGTAGCAGGTCTGCCTGTGCCTGTAAACGCCGTCCACCGTCTTGTAAAAAGTCTTTTTTTCGGTCATGAGGTGGCCGAGCGCCGCGGTGGTTATATGCTCGTGTGTGTCGCCGCAAACCTTGCAGGTGTGAATAAGCTTTCCGGCATCAAGGCATGTGGGCGCGATTTCGACTTCTGTAAACTCGCATTCGGCAATTTCCGAATAGTTGCAGTTTTCGCAATAAATAGCGTGGGTATCGTTGCTGCGCTTTTCGTAATAGAACTCGTGTCCCAAAGCGGGAATTTCCTCCGGCGTAACTATTACTTCGCCGCAGCGCGAGCAGCTTTTGCCCTCCGAAAAGCCGACTGTCAGACACCCTGCAGGCACGGCAGGTATAACGACACTGCCGTCATGCCCGAGCGCGTTTATCGTGCGCTCGTCCGTTTTAAAGCAATTAGCACAAGCATATACCTGTTTGCCCGCCTCGGTGCAAGTAGCGGCTTTTTCCGACTGCAAATGCCAGTCATGCCCCGTCGCAGGGATAACATCCGTAAAGCTCTTTCCGCACACCTTGCATACGCCTGTGCGCTCTCCGTCCTCCGTGCAGGTTGCCGCAGTGGTTACTTCGTAGCTGTCGGCTATGTGCGTATGCGATTTGGGAGTAGTGTCGTCGCCGCATGCGGAAAGAACAAACGCTCCGCAAATTACGACAGCCAACACCGCTATTACTGCGAATATTTTTTTCATACAAATCTCCCTTGGTCCTATGATTAGCCTTTGAGAAAGGGCTGTAATATCATTTTACTATATTCAAAAACATCTCGTTGAGCTTGTCGTATCGGTTGGGCTTGTCGGGCGGAAGCGCTTTAATCCGCTCGTCCAATTCCTCCATAGTCGCGTCCAAATACTCGTTGATTATCGCAATCTTGTCACCCGTCTTTTTCTCGGGCGCATTCATCTTGACGTCTAAAAGCTTATCCACCGCAAGCAATAATTCGCCGTCCAAGTATCTATCTTTCAGTTCGACAAACGGCATGGGCGGAGGCGAAGCAAACTCCATAATCCACTTGCACGCAAGCAGCGGCCTAAGTACGTAAAAGTATTTTTTCAGTTTTACGGTGTCGCCTTTTAGGTATTCGCGGTAATTCTTTTTTGCCGTGCTTAGATAATGATAAAGCCCCGCCTTGCTCTTGAAGTAGCCGTCAATCACCCCGGACACGATTTTCCACTTGTCGGTTGTCAAGTACACTATGGGCGAATTGTTCCATTCAAACAGCGTCGGATTGGAGTTTTGGAGCAGTCTAAGTGTCTTTTGAATGTCCCATCCGTTTATATCCAGCGTTTCGTCCAACTGCCACTCTATCACGTCGCGCGTCTTTTCCAGCCGAAGATAATACTCGATAGGCCGCGCGTAGACAAACCGCACGTCGTAATCGCTGTCCGGCGAGGCAAAGCCCCAGGCGCGGCTGCCCGACTCCACGCAGTGGATAATCTTTATGTTTTCGCGCTTTTCGATTTCCGCAAGCTTTTGTCTGATAATGTCAATCATACCGAAAATTGTACCACATTTATCGTGCTGTGTCAAGTTTGCCTCTCGCCGCGCCGACTTTTGTAGGCACAACGATTGACTTTGCCCTTCCTTTTGGTTATACTGTCTATACGGGCGCTGCCCGAATAAAATTAAACGAGGTTTATATGTTTATTACAGACGATATAAAGTACGTCGGCGTAAACGACCACGAGGTGGACTTGTTTGAAGGACAGTACGTAGTGCCGCACGGCATGGCGTACAACTCCTACGTCATACTCGACAAAAAGATTGCCGTGTTCGACACGGTGGACGCCCGCTTCGGCGCGGAATGGCTGAACAATATAAAGAAGCTGCTTGCCGGCAAATCCCCCGACTATCTCATCATTCAGCACATGGAGCCCGACCACTCGGCAAACATTGTGCAGTTTATGACGGCTTTTCCCAATGCGACGATTGTTTCTTCGCAAAAAGCATTTAACATGATGAACAACTTTTTCGGCACCGACTTTTTCTACAGACGGGTGGTTGTGACCGAAGGCAGCACTCTGTCACTGGGTAAGCACAACCTCGCATTTGTGGCGGCGCCCATGGTGCACTGGCCGGAGGTTATCGTAACGTACGACTCAACGGATAAAGTGCTGTTCTCGGCGGACGGCTTTGGCAAGTTCGGAGCGCTCGACGTTGACGAGGACTGGGCGTGCGAAGCGAGGCGTTACTATATCGGCATCGTCGGCAAGTACGGCGCGCAGGTGCAGGCGCTACTTAAAAAGGCGGCAGGGCTGGACATTCAAATAATATGCCCCACCCACGGCCCCGTGCTAACCGAAAACTTGGGCTACTACCTAAATCTTTACAATATTTGGTCGTCCTACGGCGTGGAGAGCGACGGCATCCTGATTGCCTACACCTCGGTGTACGGCCATACCAAGGAGGCCGTGGAGCTGCTTGCAAGTAAGCTCACGGAAAAAGGCTGCCCCAAGGTAGAGGTAAAAGACCTTGCGCGCGACGACATGGCGGAGGCTGTCGAGGACGCGTTCCGCTACGGCAAGATCGTGCTTGCCACCACCACGTACAATGCGGAAATCTTCCCGTTTATGCGCGAGTTTATCAACCACCTGACCGAGCGCAACTTCCAAAACCGCCATATCGCGTTTATCGAAAACGGGTCTTGGGCGCCCATGGCGACGCGCGTAATGAAGGGCATGCTGGAGGGCTGCAAGCACCTGACCTATTCGGAAAATAACGTGCGTATAATGTCCGCGCTAAACGCCGACAGCACCGAGCAGATAGAAAAGCTTGCCGCCGAGCTCTGTCAAGACTATATTGCGCGCTCTGTGGACGCGGACAAAAACGACCTTAAAGCGCTGTTCAACATCGGCTACGGTCTGTACGTAATCACGTCGCGCGACGGCGACAAGGACAACGGACTTATCGTCAACACCGTAACACAGCTTACCAACACCCCCAACCGCGTGGGCGTTGCAATCAACAAGGCCAACCTAAGCCACGACATAATAAAAAAGACGGGCGTCATGAACGTGAACTGCCTGTCTGTGGAAGCGCCCTTTTCGGTGTTTGAACACTACGGCTTCCAGAGCGGCAGAAACGTGGACAAGTTTGCCGGCGAGGAGAATATCCTAAGATCGGACAACGGCGTAGCCTTCCTGCCCAGATACATCAATTCGTTTATGTCGCTAAAGGTGGAGCGCTATATCGACTTCGAAACGCACGGCATGTTTGTGTGCTCTATAACCGAAGCGCGCGTAATTTCGCCTGCCGAAACCATGACGTACAGCTACTATCAAGCCCACGTCAAGCCCAAGCCCGAGGCTAAAAAGAAGGGCTGGGTGTGCAAGATTTGCGGCTACGTCCACGAGGGCGAAGATCTGCCCGAGGACTTCGTCTGCCCGCTGTGCAAGCACGGCGCCGCCGACTTTGAAAAGCTGTCGTAAAAACAAATAATTAATTTAACAATCACAAAAGCTCTCGGAAATTCCGAGAGCTTTTTATTAAACATAAGAGGTGTATTAAGCTAAATTGAAATTTAACGGTCATTATAGGCGTAGCTTATATGAAATATTAAAAAAAATTATACGTGTGCAGCTTGTTTTGTCATTCTGAACAAGCGCGTAAGCGCGCTGTGAAGAATCTCTATTTGAAAGAATTTAACTTTCGTACAGTTTATAACTATATGAATAAAGTTGAGATTCTTCGCTGCGCTCAGAATGACAAAACAATCGTTACTATAAATTACTGTTTATCGTTCAATCATTCTACCATAATTCCATGAAAAAACAAGAGCAAGAGTATGATTTTCCGTTACACACCAAAAGAAATGAGCGGCTTTTACACCGCTCACTCTGAACTCTTAACTCTGAACTCTGAACTCTTAACTCCCCCCCTATCTTCGCGGAACGGTCAACGTCAAGTATGTCCAATCGGACTCGCGCAAGTATGTAACGTTGTAGTTACAGCTTCCGCTTTTCACTCTCAAATGCAGGACTTTATCCGCGGAAAAGTATAGATCGTCCGGCTCGTTCCACTCAAAGTCAAACGAGCTGTTGCCGTTAACCAAGGCGTATACCTTGCCGTCGATCAAAAACGGCTGCCACGACCCGTCGTCCGCACGGTATTCAAGATAGAATGATTCTTGACTGCCGGAAGGCTCGTGGTTGTTAAACGACAGAGTGAACGAAATCTGCGTTTTGTCGTTTGATATTCTCGTGGCGCTCACGTCGGAAATCGTCGCGTCGTACATTGCCTGCAAGGACAGCGCGTACCACGCGTTTTCGGCGAATTGTCTTTCAGTTGCCGACTTGTAAAATCTGATTACGCCGTCGGTTTCGAGGAACTTATCGGACTCTATGCTTAAGTAGAATATTCGCGTAATCCTTTCATATCCCACGGGAACAAGCACTTCGTTGCCGGACGTCTCGCTTACAAAGCTTGCCGACGCGTTGTCCGCGCGCAGCTCCTTTTGCTTATATACGACCGTATAGTTTTCTACGGCGCTAAGCGTCTTGTTGTCTGTGGGTGTTAGCGTCACCTTCGCCTGCGCAGGCGTGGAATTGTCCTGCCGCTCCACATACTCGTAACTGCCGCTAAAGCGGCTATTAGGCTCGCTCTGCACCAAGGCGACGTCCACTTTAAACCTATCCGCCTTTAGCGTTTTGCTTTGGCTAAGCGCCGCATCCGAGCCGTAATTTACAGCAAAGTAAAGTCCGGTGGCGCTGCTTGTTATGTCGGCCATATCGCTTATCAGATTTTTATTTTCGGTTATAATCACGGTGTCGCCGTTATCGAACAGATATTCTCTGCTGCCGAGAACCGCCTTAATCTTCCAGCCCGACACGCCGTCTAAGCAGAAAAGACTGCTCGTTATTTTAAAGCCGAGTCCGTCCGCAAGCGGCCGTGCCGAACGTATCCCGTCCTTTTGGAAGGTGTCCGAAACAACGTCGCCCAAGTACAGATATATGTCCGCACCCTCCTCGCGGTTAAGGGGCTTGATGTCCAGCCTGTATTGACCGAGCAAAAACTCATCACCGCTAAATTCGGAATAGTAGCCGTTGCGGTTTTTATTTAAGCTGTAGGGGTCCTGCTCCGATACTCTGTGGTAGATGCGGTAGCTGTATTCGTTAGCCGTGTCCAAAATCGGCATAAGCACCTTATTTTCCGCCGCGTCCACTTTTATTTCAATCGCGGACAGATCGGCAATGCGGTGCAGTGTGCGCTCTACCGTCTCGCTGCCGATGTACACCGTTTTTTGCGTACTCTCGCGTATGCTGCGTGCAATCAGTGTGGCGGTAGTCTTGCTTGTAAGCGCGGAAAGAAGATTGTTTTCCGTAAGCTCCTTCTCCGCTCCGTCCAAAAGCACGACAAAGTCCACATCTTTATCGGACGAATCGATAACAATCTCCCCCGACCCGTTCAAGGATATCGTCGGCGCCGCAAGCTTTTTAACGGTGCATACGTCGGCTTCGCTGTCCATAACAAACGGATCGTCGCTTATTGCAAACACGCGGTAGAAATACTCTCCCACGTCGGTAACGCCGTGTTCGTACCTAAGCGCCGTGCCGCCAGAAACCTCGGTATAATCGCCGCCCGTCGACTTTTCCACGCGATAGATGTCGGCACCGTCGACGGCCTGCCAGGAAATTTTTTGTGCGTCCGCCGTGAGTGAAACACTGTCAAGGCGGATAATATCCTTTTGGAATACATCCGAAAGCAGTGTGAATTTGTCATTTCGGCTGTAATAATAGATGCTTAGCTGTGCCCAATCGGATTTGATAGGAAGGGTAAACTCCGCACCGCTGCGTAAGGACGCGGTCCTGTACGGCTCGTCGGTATAATCGCACCTCAAGGAAAAATCCGTCCTGCCCTCGATCGCTTCGGGAATATCCACACCCACCGTAAACGCGCGCTCGTTAGCTAAAAGAGCGTTCTTGTTTTTCACGGTGACTTGGAACGGCTCCACATACAAGACGTTGCCGCTGTAATCAAAAGGATGGGCGGACGATGCAAAGCAGTAACGCCCCTCTTCGCCACGGAATTTGCGAGAAATCTCCAGTTTGATCATCGTGTACAACGGCAAGTCCGCCTGCACGGAGATATCTCCGTCCGCCGTGTCGGTATGCGCATCTGTAACCTGCTTTTGTCCGCCCTCCGGCGTAATAGCAATACTATAGCTTTCCACACACGTCGCGTCGGGCGAGAGCGACACAACCAGCTTGCCGGTTGCGCTGTCGCGGGAAATGCTCGGGGACAGCTCGTCCACCATATATACGGAAAAATCAAACTCGATGTAGGGCGTGATCGTAGGAGCCAAAGTCGCCGATAAGTTGGGCTTAATCCTCGCCTTTACTTCGCCGCCTATTGAGTCAACCGTCAGCCTCGGCTGAGTTGCCTGTTGGACTTTCCTTTGTCCGTTGCCGTACTCAAGTATTACGGAATAATCGGCCGCGCCGGTTACAGCGCTCCAACTTAGCTCTCGCGTATAGGCGCCGACGGACAAGCCGGAAACGCGCACCACGTCGCATGTCACCTCGCTGACGGCGGGAATACGGAGCTTGCGGTACGACGTCACCTTTATTGTCAGACGGTCGGACGTGGGAACATATTTAAGACGCTCCTCCGTAAGATTATAGCTGCTTGTCTCGCCGCCCTCTGTAATCTCCACGGTGTAATACATGTCGTCGTTTTCGTTCCAGGTAAACTCACTCGACGCCTCGTCGTAACGTATATCCGCCTTGGGCGTATATAAGCCGATATCGGTTGCGACGCCGAACTTGTATACGTCAAACAGCGGCGTAACCGACATACTATAGTAATACCCGTCCAGGACCACCTGCGGCTGTGTAACGTTAAAGTAGTTGTTACCCAATCCTATGCGATAACCTACCGCGTCCTCCACCTCCGTCCAGGTGAACAACCGCGTTTCAAAGTCAAGTGTGCAGTGCTCCTCGTCGTAAATGACAGCATCGCCCTGTACAAACGTAAACGTTTTGCTTACGCTTTTTGTATCGTTCCGCTTTGCCTTGCAGATAACCGTCAGCTCAAACGGGTCATGTTCAACCAAACCCGATACGGAGACGTCATAGTACCCGTCCGTAGCATTTACGCCCTCCGTACTTAGACTGTTCAGCGTCTTATTAACGGTGCCGCTTGCATTTTCGTACGACTCTTGTATCTCGTAATAGTACACTCCGGACGCGGAACAGTCGGGTATGTACAGACGTTTATAAGACATATCCAAGCGCACCGATTCGGGCGCCTTCAGTCCCGTTTTTACGTCGGACCCACCGGATGAACCTTCCGTGGAATTGCCTGTATCGCCGCTGCCGCCTAAAAAGGAACAGCCGGCAAAAAGCCCCAAACACAACGCCGCAAAAACTGTCAATACCAATATAAAAAACTTCTTTTTCATTTTTTCTCCCATTTGTCTATTGACCGTATAAACCTGTAGCTACTATTATATATAACATATATCCGCACAATTTTCAACAGTTTTTCTGCGTTTGCCATAAATACACAGCCTATATCGGGAAACAATAAACAAACAGCCCTCGGAAAAACCCGAGAGCTGTTTTCTTTAACCATTATTGTTACCACATTAATATATGAATAGGGCTAAAATAGTATTTTATTCCATTTTTAAAATATCCAACAATTATAAAATCATTTGTCATCATATTAAGAACGCCTGTGCTTTCATACTTATAAATTGCTGTTTTTGCATATTCCGCTTCACTTATTATAGCCTTAAACTCGCCTTGCCTATAATCAACACCTTGCTGATTCACATTATAAATTAAACTATCATATTCAATGCCAGTTTCGACACTAAATCTTATATTTTTCCGTTTATCATCAGTATCCTGTTCAACAATATCAAATTTAGTTTCTGGGCCAAACCTGTCTATCCAGTTGGGTATTGTTTTAGGCGTGAACTTATAATTTAATTCCGCTATTTTGTCGATGTTATCACCTATAACAGAATCAAATTGTGAATATGTAATGCTACTTATTTTCTCGACACGCGATTCAATATTATATTGAAATACTGTTAATATTTCTATGTCTTTATTTGTTTTACCTTGCCTGCTATTGACCTTATAATCTATATTGTTAATCTTAATGCTTTTAATTTCAAAAATATCGCTCGCATTATATCCGCTTGGAGTGCGATTAAACTTAACATTAAACCGCACATAGTTGTTTGATCTTGAAGGACAATCCGTATTTGCACTATCATAAGTATCAAAGGAAATTGGACTACGCAACAATGAATACAAATTATTCGTTTGGTATATTGCGAAAGCTTTTTCATCTATATAACTAAAAACAATATCTCCTTCGCTTTTGCCGCAACCAACTAATTTGAAAGTCCCTAAAAAGGCAAAAATCAAACAAATTAGTATATAGTTTTTGTTCTTCATACTATAACCTCTTTTCTTTTATTGTAACAATCACTATCAGCCTTGTCAATCATTATAATGATTTATTATGAAGAAAAAGTCGAAGCCTATTGACAATATGTAATAAATACTGTACAATAGCGGCAAGCGATTATTCGCTAATAAAAAGGAGGATATTATGAGAAGCTTTACTACATTGGATTTGCAATACGCGCATAGGTTTTACGGCTTTAAGGGCGAGGCGCAATATCTGCACGGACACACAGGCACATTGACTATCGAAGTGGAAGACACAATCGAAAGCGGCGTAAACATGGTTTACCCCTGCAACGAAATCAAAAAAATCGCGTGGGAGGTTCTGCAAAACTTCGATCACGCTTTAGTGCTCCGCGAGGACGATCCCCTGCTGCCCGCCATCCTCAAAGTATACGAGGAGCAAGGCATACGTAACGGCGCACCCACCAACAAACAAAAGGGTCCCGCGTTTAAGACGGCGCTTGCCACCGCCTATCCCGAATGCCGCCTTGTAGTCACCAAGGAGACGATGACCGTCGAGGGCATGATAAAAATCGTCTACGACCTGCTTAAGGATAAGCTTAACATCGTCAAGCTCACCTTTACAAGCGGCGTAAACGGCGCGACCGAAACGTACGAGCCCAAGGCAGCCGCGTACAAGCCGGCAAACGATATCCCTCGCTGCCCGCTGTGCGGCATTGCACTTAACGAAAAAGGCATCTGCCCCAAGTGCGGCTACAAAAAATAAATCACCTTAATTATATACGCAAACAACAAACGCACCTCTGTTCAGAGGTGCGTTTGTGTTTAATGTAGTTTTACGTTATTTTGATATTCTTGTCTGCACGGCAGGGTCTGTGATTATTGCTTCCGCCGCCTGTTCCACAGCGGTATCGCCTGCGGACGCCTTGCCCTTTCTCTTAAAGGTCTTTTTGGATCTGACTTCCGTGACGATAACGTCTTTTTTAACCTTTTTGAAGCAGCCTGCCTTAAACTCGAACGATCCGTTCGCGCTTAAATCCTTGGTGCCGAACACGGCGATATCGGTAAAGCTGTCCTCGGCGATATTATACACGCCGATGGTCTTGATTGTGCGAGTCTCGTACGTGGTGGCATAGTTGTCCTTGTCGGTGGGCGTCTCGATGCGGTACGTGGTGCGAGCCGTTTTGTAGATATAAAGCTCGTTTTTGTCGCTCTCGTTGGCGGCGGCGTTAACCACGTTGAACGCGACCTTGGTAAGTCCTGCGCCGTCGTAGTCCACCCTGTACAGCGAGTTGGAGTAAACGTATTTGCCGTTGTTTTCGTCCACAATCTCGCGGCGAAGCAGGTAAATGCCGTTGTCCGCAAGGTAAACAAAGCCCTCCAGCGCGCCTATAATCTGCTTTCTGTCGCTGCCGTCCTCGCGCACCGCGCACAGGTTGTCGTCGCGGTCTATGTAGTAGACATAACCGTCGCGAATATCTATAAGCTCGGCAAAGCGCAGGCAAAGCAAGGTAAAGTCCTTGCCGTTGGGTCTGAGCTTGGCAAGCGCGTAGTTATAAGACCTGCGTTCGCCAACAGTAACATACAACCAGCCGTTGCGGTACAGCGGCTTTTTGCCGAAGAAGGAGGCGTTGCTGCGGATCTGCATTTTGTCCGAGCCGTCGACGTTTATGCTGTACAGTGCGGCGCGGTCTCTGTTGCCCACGTAGTAGTACGCTCTGCCCTCTATGCCGGCGTAATAATCGTAAACGTTGGCGGCAAGCAGCGTAGTTACCTTGGTTGCAAGGTTAAGCGCGTACAGGTTCTTATTGTAGTCGTTGGGCGTCCAAACAAAGTATATAACGTTGCCGTCGATAACGTCCACAATCTCGGTGTCGGTGCTTAGCACTTTGCGGTTTTCGCCGGTGACGTAGTTGTAGGCGTACATCTCGTCCTTTTCTATTGCGCCGTCCTGCCTGACCTTGTTGTAGAATATCTCCTCACCAAACGTTTCCTGAATGTCAACCAATTCGGGCACTACGGTTGTTATCTTGCCGTTTTCGGGATTGATGGTGACAAGAGCAAAGTTGTTACGGTTGACAACAACCACTTCGGCAGGCTTCTTTTTGCCGAAAAGACTTGCAAAGCAGCCCTTCTTTTCCTCAACCTTTTGCGCCGCCTCGAGCTTACGCAGGGCAAACAGCTTGTTATCCGCAAAGGCGATAAACTTAAGATCGCCCTTTCTTGCCACGGTGAGCAAGCTTGTTTCGGCATTAGTGGTGCTGTTGTACATGCAGATTTCGGTGCCTTTTTTCATGTACACCATAGTGCCGCCGTAGTGCGCAATAACCGAGGTTATGCCGGTAACGCATGCTGTTTTGGACTGCTTGGCGTCGACGATTTCGTAAAGACTGCTCGTCTTGACGGTGGGCGCAGGCGCTGCGCCTGTGGGATTGGCTACGCTGAACTCCGTGGACGCGGAGGACGAGGTGCGCATGATATAATACTTTTTGCCCAGAGTGACAAACGTGCCGTCCTTCATTTCAAACTCGAACCAGCTGTCTATCTTTTGCGCATGCTCGCTTGCGTCCTTGTAGCCTGCAATCGAACGGAACATGGTAAGCGCATGGCGAAGGTCGCCGCCCGCCTCGTGTGCCGTAACGGCGTCCCGATAGACGGCTTCCGCGTCTATGCCTTTTTCGGCAAGGGCGTTGGACACCTTTTTCTGTTTGGCTTCCACGGCCTTATTGTAGCCGGGCATGTCTTTAAATTCCGCAACGGGCTTCAGCTTTTTGAGCACCGCTTCAAACGCCTCGAGCTGCGCGGTCATCTGCTTGCTTGTCGCTTCCGCACCTTTATATTTTTTGTGATATTTTATGGCGGAAGCCAGCTTTTTGGTAAGAGCTTCGCCGCCGGCCACAACCTTTTTCACAATTTTGGAATACAGGTCAAAGTAGACAAAGCTGTCGGCAAGGTCGTCTTTGTTGACGTATTCCTCAAAGAACTTTTCCTCCAGCTTTTTCAGCCCGGTGATCTTTCTTCCCACGGGCGTGACGACGGAGGTAAACTGCAGCTCCCACGTGGCGGGATTGGCGGCGGACTTGACAAGCATTTTCTCCACCACTCTGTCTATTGCGGGGATAGTGAGCATGGTGTTGTTGCAGAACGTATCCCAGTCGTAATTCTCGAAAAAGTTTTCCACGTAGGCAAGCGCGGATTCCGCCTGGTCTATGTACTCTACCGCAGCCGCGCCGCTTGAAACAACGGGATCGCCGGACGCCGAGCCGGAAATATCGGCGCTGCCTTTAAGCGCGCTAATCGAATGTTCCGTGCCGCAAAAGCTGCAAATCTCGTAATCGTCCTTAGAGCTTTCGTCGTGCAAAATCTGCCCGTTGCAATTGGGACAAGTATAAGTGATAATCTTTGACATATATTTCTCCTTTATAATAAGTTTTTTAATCGGTTTTACGGCCAATCATCCCCGCCGTTGGGTGGCTTGCAACGGCAAATGCGCCTTATGCCCTTGATGATTCCAATTATCAACCCGTATTTTTTTACGGCCATCAGCATGTACGTGGAGCACGTGGGATTAAACCTGCACTGATCGCGCATCTCCATGGGCGCGTATGCCTTGTACATGAGTATGCAGCCTATCGCAAAACACCTAAGCGGCATGTATGAAAGCGCGATTGCTATAAGTATCTCCGCCCAGAGCGGCAACGGCAAAAGCTCAAGCCCTACTATGACCCCAAACGCCGTCCATATAGCCGCCAAAACCACAAGCTGAACATAAAAATATATTACAAGCTCCTTTACGGGCACCTCACGTATGCGTTTCATCTGCTGCTAAGTCTGGCTTTTACTCCCCGTCGCTCTCTAAATCAAAGCCGCAGCCGGGGCAAACGGTGTTGCGCGGCAAAAGCGGAAATCCGCACTTGGGGCAAGTCCGCGGTCCCGCGGCGTATGTATGCGTTCTTCCGCCCGGCTGAACGGTGTCTTGCGCCGCCGCCTGTCCAACCACGGCGCCGCACATAGCGCAAAACTGCGCGCCGGGCTGCATCGGATTGCCGCAATTAGCGCACACTGCCGTTCCGTACGGCATGCCGCCCGTCGGCATCATTCCGGGCATCATATTAGGCATCATTCCGGGCATGGCGTAAGGATACGGCATACCGCCCATTCCGGGATTTTTCGCTCTAGCTTCCTGGACGTCCCAGGCGCGCTCCTCTTGATAGGTAAAGCCTTCCACCTGCCTTGCGGCGGCCCTTGCCTGGGCGATACGCATTATGCGATCGGTCTCGGCGTCCACCGCCGCAGCCGAATCCTGCACAACGTCCGCGCGCGCGTTTATTTTTTTCTGGCGGTCGAGCAGCCGCGCTTTGGACCCATCGTCCACCGAGATATCCATAATATTAAAGTGCACGGCTTGAATTCCGAAATCCTTGAGCCTATCGTTAAGCTTGACCTCCACCTCGTGGGACAGAACATCAAGCCTGGCGCTTATTTCCAAAAGGCTGACGCCGCAGTTGACTATCGCGGAAGCAATGTGGGATTTTATCACCGTCATAATCTCGCCGCGGATATGTGCCGCGAGGCGGTCCAGCGTGTAGCCGCCCATTTTGCCGTTGATATTGATAACAAACGCCATCGGGTCGGAAACCTTGATTCTTACGTTGCCGTTGGCGCCCACCTCAACAAGCTCGTTGTACACCGGGTCCTTTACAAGCGTGCGTGACGACGTTCCCCAGTTGATGGGGACGTCGGCTACCGTATTGACAAAAAAAACGTCACAACTGAACGGCGCGTTAGGGTTGGTAATCGGACGCCTAAACAACTTGGCGAAAAACTTTTTGAACTTGGAAACGTCGTTTGTCGGCAAAATGTGACGACCGCTCGTAAACGGACCTTCCGCATCGCCGTCCCTAAACAAAACCGCCTGCTGCGCCTCGCCTACGATAAGCGCCGTCTCGTGCGTAAAATCCGTTATTTCGCCCTTGGTGACAAGAGCGCTGTTGTCACCGCCCTCATACTTGACTACGTTATACACTGTCTGAGCCATATCTACCCCTTGGATACTTCGTAAATTATATTTATATGTTTGTCACATTATATCACAATCACAGATTGATTCTTCGATTTCTTTGCCGCAATCGATATTGAAATATCTTTCCGTTATTTTGATTTGTATTATTATATCATAGGGCATACTATCTTTCAAGTAGTTGAGTAAAATTATTCGACATTTTTCACACAAAAACGCACCCCCTATCGAGGTGCGCTTTATTGCTTTTATAATTGAATTGCTGTTTACATAAACTTTTGCAGCTCGGCGCGGATGAGCGCTGTAACCTCGTCCGCGGCAGCGTCAAGCGATATCTGCTTGGACACGGACTTGTCGCGCGAGGTAAATTCCACAACGCCGCCCTTCATGTTGCGCGGACTGACTATCACGCGGTACGGAACGCCCAGAAGGTCCGCGTCCGAGAACATGACGCCCGCACTGACGTTTCGGTCGTCGTAAATCACCTCTATGCCGCTTGACTGCAGCGTGTCGTACAGCTTATCCGCATACGCCTTTATATCCGGATCGTCCGCTCTGACCGCGCAAAGGTGCACCTGCCAGGGCGCGACCGACAGCGGCCATATGGGTCCGTAACCATCGTGGTGCGCCTCCGCAATCGCCGCGGCAAGCCGCCCTACGCCTATGCCGTAGCAGCCCATAATCGGGTACTGCGAATTCCCGTCCTTGTCGAGATAGGTCATGTTCATGGACTTTGTGTACTTGGTGCCCAACTGGAAGATGTTGCCCACCTCTATACCACGCGACACGCTTATAGAATGCTTTCCGCACACAGGGCAAATTCCGCCGTCCGTGATCTTGGCAAAGTCGTGATACTCGGCATTGTTTACGTCGCGCGCCATGTCAAGCCCGGTATAGTGATAATCGTTTTCGTTGGCGCCGCAAATAAGATTGTTAGCGCCCATAAGCGACCTGTCAAACAGCACTGTCGCTTTGGCGTTGAACCCGACAGGACCGATAAACCCGGCGCATATGCCGCTCTCCTCGGTGATTACCGCAGGGTGAATGTCGCAGCCCAAATGCTTTGTCAGCTTGGTTTCGTTTACTTCAAGGTCGCCGCGGATAAACAGCACCACATAGCTGTCGTCGGCGTTGCGCTGATATACCACAGCCTTGCAGGACGCGGAGGCTTCGCTCTTTAGGAAAGCGCACACCTCCTCTATAGTGTGCATGTCGGGCGTGTGCACTTTTTTGAGCGACGCCGATTTCTTGTTTTTAGGCGCATCGAGCACGCATTCCGCCGCCTCGACGTTGGCCTTGTAGCCGCACTCGCGGCATATGGCAATAGAGTCCTCGCCGATTGCGGTGAGCAGCATAAACTCGTGCGAAACACTGCCGCCCATCATGCCGGAATCGGACGCCACGGAAATGACCTCGGGAAGCCCCACGCGCGCATAAATCCTTTCGTATGCCTTGTGGCAGCGCGCGTAATACTGCTCCAAGTCCTCCTGGGTCGTGTGGAAGGAATACGCGTCCTTCATGGTGAACTCGCGCACCCTTATCAGTCCGGCTCTGGGCCTAGCCTCGTCGCGGAACTTGGTCTGTATCTGGTATATCATAAAGGGATATTTGGCGTAGGTCTGCCCATACTCCCTGACAAGCTGAACGGCAGCTTCCTCGTGCGTCATGCCGAGCACAAGCGGGCTGTCGTTGCGATCGGTAAACCTAACCAGCTCCTTGCCTATGCTCTTGTACCTGCCGGATTCCTGCCACATGGACGCAGGCATGACCACGGGAAAGGACACCTCCTGCCCGTCCACCGCGTCCATCTCCTCGCGCATTATGTTTTCGATTTTTTTGGTGATTCTTTTAAGCGGCATAAACGACGAAAAAATGCCGTTTGCCACATACTTAACGTAACCGCCGCGCACCATAAAAGCGTGGCTGTCCACAACGCAATCCGCGGGCTTTTCCTTAAACCGTTCGCCTACAAGCTTATCGAGTTTCATTTTAATTCTCCTTTTTAAACCCAATCATCACAGCAATCGCTTTGTCAAGCGGCAGCCGCTCTTTTATGATTTCGTCGCCCTGCTTGTATTGCAAGACAATCACATTGTCCCTTTCCTCGTCCGAGCCGATTACTACGGTAAATGTTGCGTCCTTTTTGCTTACGTACTTAAATTTATTTTTGACCGACCAGTCTTCGAGCAGCACGTCCGCATTGAAGCCGTTTTTTCTTATCTCCGCGGCAGCGTTAAGCGCCGTAGCTATATTGCTTTCATCCATGGGCACAATAACGGCGTCGGCAATGGTCTTACGCTTACCCGACACAACGCCTATCGCGCGCAGTTGATCGAAAAGCCGTGTAAGCCCTATTGACATTCCTACGCCGGGCAGTTTTTCGGATATGTAGTGCGAGGCGAGATTATCGAACCTGCCGCCCGAACACACCGACCCGATTTGCGGATGGTCGTCCAGCTTTGTCTCGTACACCGTGCCGGTATAGTAATCCAGCCCGCGCGCAATAGAAAGGTCTATTTGGTAATAGTCCCTATCCACGCCCATCTCCTCCATGGCGGCGGTGACGGTGGACAACTCCTCCAGTCCGAGATTAAACAGCTCGTTGTCTATATTCAATCCTTTAAGCGCCTTAAGCACGTCCTCGGTTTTGCCGCTTATCGCCATAAAGCGTTTTATGCCGGCAACCTGCGCCTCCGTCAAGTTGTTTTCCTTGAGCATTGATTCAAACGCCTCGGGTGAAATCTTTTCTATCTTGTCGATAATTCTGAGAACTTCCGCCGCGTCAGCGGTTATGCCGAGCGACTCTATCAAGCCGCTTAAAAGCTTTCTGTTGTTGACGCGAATTGTAAACTTGCCAAAGTCAAGCTGCTTAAAGATTTGATATATTATGCTCGGTATTTCGGCGTCGTAGCGAATGCTGAGCTTATCCCTGCCGATGACGTCTATATCGCACTGATAGAACTCGCGAAACCGTCCCCTTTGCGGACGCTCGCCTCGGTACGCCTTGGCTATGTGGCAACGCCTGAACGGAAATGACAAGTCGTTAAAGTGTTCCGCAACGTATCTTGCGAGCGGCACGGTCAAGTCAAAGCGAAGCACAGGCTCGCTTACCTTGTCATCGGCTACGCCTGTACCGCCGCGCTTGTTCTCCACCGAATAAATCTGCTTAGCGGTCTCGCCGCCGGCTTTGGCGAGCAAGGTCTGTCCGCGCTCTATAGCCGGTGTGTCAATAGGCGTAAAGCCGAACCGCTCGTACGTGGAAAGAATGACGTTTTTTATGCGGTCGAATTCTATTTGCTCCTCCGGCAAAAGCTCCATAAATCCGGGAAGAACCTTGGTGATGATGTTGCCCATGCTGTCTCCTATAAAAAACGAAGAGCCGTGTAAGCCATTTTCTATCGCGGCTTTATTCCGGCTCTTCGTCTGCATTTATAATGGGGTGCCCGACGAGGCTCGAACTCGTGACCTCCGGAGCCACAATCCGGCGCTCTGCCAGCTGAGCTACGGGCACCATATAAATCCATGATGTTTAAATACAATAACACACGCCGAATTCAATGTCAAGCGATTTTGCTCCAAAAGCGGTTTTTAGTTAAAATAACCTGTTATACATTGCTATATATTCTTTGGCGCTTGCGCCCCAAGAAAAGTCTGTGCGCATCGCCCTGTCCACTAGCGACGCCCACTTTTCCGGGAAGCCGTTGTACAGCCCGAGCGCGCGGTTAACCGCGTTTACAAGGTCGTCCGCGGCGTAGCGGGAGAACTTGTAGCCGTTGCCGAAGTCGCCGTTGTATGCGTCGGTTATGCTGTCGTGAAGCCCACCCGTCTCGCGCACAATGGGAATCGTGCCGTAGCGGCACGCCATCATCTGGCTCAATCCGCACGGCTCGGTACGGCTTGGCATGAGGAAGATATCCGCGCCCGAATATATCTTGTGCGACATGTCGGTGTTAAACGCTATTATAGCGCGCATCTTGTCGCCGTGCACGTCCTGCATATACTTAAAATAGTTTTCGTAGTCGCTCTCGCCCGTGCCCAGCATGATAAACTGAACGTCCTTAGCGAGCAGCTCCTCCATGGCGGCCTTAACTATATCCAGCCCCTTGTGCGAGGCAAGCCGCGTAATCATGGCTATAACGGGAACGTCAGCTCTTTCGGGCAGCCCCAACATCTTCTGAAGCTCTTTTTTGCACACCGCCTTGCCCGATTTATCTTTGATCGAATAGTGGGCAAACAGCGACGGATTTTTTTCGGGATTGTACGATTCGGTATTCACGCCGTTAAGTATGCCGATAAGCTTATGCTCGTTGCGCCTTAGGTCGTAGTCCAGCGTGCGGCCGTACTCTTGAGTCAGTATTTCCTTGGCGTAAGTCGGGCTGACAGTCGTAATCATGTCGGCATAATCGATAGCGCCCTTCATCAGGTTGATCTCGCCGAAGTGCTCTATGCTGTTAAACTCGTAATCGGGAATGCCGAACATGTCGCCTATTATGCTGCACGGATACCAGCCCTGATATTCTATGTTGTGTATGGTGTACACCGTCTTTATGCCGCCAAAGCCCTCGGCGTACATGTAAAATAATTTGTAATAGATGGGCACAAGCGCGGTCTGCCAGTCGTTACAATGCAGCACGTCCGGCATGAAGTCAAGCCGCGGCAGTATGTCTATAACCGCCTTGCAAAAGAACGCAAACCGCTCGCCGTCGTCGCCGTAGCCGTACAGTTTGTCGCGCTTAAAGTAATACTCGTTGTCTATAAAGTAATATACGGTGTTGCCCTCTTGTATCTTAAAAAGTCCGCAGTACTGCCGACGCCAGGACAGATCTACAAACGTCCAGCACACAAACTGCAAATCCTTGCGTCTGCTCTCCGGAAAGCTTCCGTATAGCGGAAGTATGACGCGCGCCTCGTACTGCTCGCTTTCGTTTATCGCCTTGGGAAGCGAACCCATAACCTCGCCCAAGCCGCCGGTGCCGGCAAACGGAAACGCCTCCGACGTGACAAAAAGTATCTTCTTTTTGGGGACTTTTGCTTCCGCCTTTTTAACCGCTTGTTTCTTTGCTGCCATGGTTTCTCCTATATTACTGCATGCTTTGAAATGAAGTACGGGTGTGTCTCATGTCCGGAAAGCGTTCTGCCGTCCAGCACCACCACCTGCTTATCGGCGACTACGCAGTTGAGGCTGCTGTTTTCGCCTATAACCGCGTCCTGGAATATTATGGAATTGGTGACTTTAGCGCCCTTGGCTATCTTTACGCCGCGGAAAAGAATGGAGCCCGTCACCTCGCCCTGAATGTCGCAGCCGTCCGCGATTAGCGAATTGGTGATTTTTGCGTCACTGCCCACGCGAGCGGGCGCGCTGTCTCTTACCTTTGTGTATATGTTGGCGCCGTCGCGGTAGAACAGCTCGTCGCGGATATTCTTGTCGAGCAGCTCGAGCGAATGCTTGTAATAGTTGCTTAGGCTGTCTATATTGGCAAAGTATCCGTCCTGCATGTAGGCGTAAATGTTGTACCTGTTGCAGCCGGTGGCAAGTATGTCGTGCGTGAAGCTTGTGTAACCGAGCTCCGTTGCCGTATCGAGTAGGTTCAAAAGGAATTTGCGGTTCATGACAAAAGTGTTGGCAAAAACGATATTTTCACCGCTCGCCTTGTTGGTATTTGTCACCTTTACCACCCTGCCGTTGCCGTCCGTTTCCACAATGGTGCGCGGCTTGTTGTTGGTAAGATTTTTGCTGCGCGTGACAAGCGTAATGTCAGCATGGTTTTGTATATGCGAGGAAACGACGGAAGCAAAGTTCATGTTGCACACGTTGTCGCAATCGCTAAACACCACATAATCCTCGTCGCAGTGCCGAATAAACGATTCTATATTTTTAATCGCGCCGAGGCGATGGCTGTACAAATCCTTGTCGCCGCCGCCGTACGGAGGGAGAATGATAAGTCCGCCGTTTTTGCGCGAGAGGTCCCAGTGCTTGCCGCTGCCCACGTGGTCCATGAGCGACTGATAGTTGTTTTTGGTTATTACGCCCACCTTGGTGATGCCGCTGTTTACCATGTTGGACAGCACAAAGTCTATAAGCCTAAATCTGCCGCCGAACGGAACGGACGCAAGCGAACGCACTGCGGTCAGCTCGCCCACATCCTTGTCATGAAGATTGCCGAAAATAATCCCGAGTGTTTTCATCTGTCACCTCCGTTGTCCACTATCTCGCCTGCGGCAACCTTTGTTCCGCGCTTTAGGACCGAATTCCTTCCGACAAGCGCAATTTTGTTCTTATCCGAATCCTTGTCGCCTATTGTAACCTTGTCCTCTATTACTACGTTTTCGTCGATCATGCCGTAAGAGATTTTAACGTTTTTGCCGATAACAGTACCCTGCATGACAATGCTGTTTTCTATCACCGCGCCTTCGCCTATCGTCACACCCTCGCCGATAACAGAGTTTATAACGGTGCCGTGTATCTCGCAGCCGGTCGTCATAATCGAGTTTATAAACCTGCCGTTTTCGCCTATATACGACGGCGGAAGCGGCTGATTGCGCGAATAAATCTTAAACGACGGATCGTTTAGGTCAAACTGCGGCTTGTCGCCCAAGAGGTCCATATTCGCCTCCCAAAGACTTGTGACCGTGCCCACGTCCTTCCAGTATCCGTCAAACTGGTATGCGTACATTCCGCGCTTTTCTTTGAGCATTTTGGGAATAATATTCTTGCCGAAGTCGTTTACAGAATTCTTGTCGTTTTCGTCGGCTATTAGCTCGCGCACAAGCACGTCCTTTTTGAATATATATATGCCCATACTCGCGTGATTGCTTTTAGGGTTCTTCGGCTTTTCCTCAAAGGACGTGATGCTCTTGTCCGCCGCGTAGTCCATAATGCCGAAGCGGCTCGCCTCCTCCTTGGGTACGTCAATCACCGCAATGGTGCAGTCCGCGTCGTGCCTAATATGCTCGGCAAGCATTTTGCTGTAGTCCATTTTGTAAATATGGTCGCCGGACAAAATTAGCACATGCTCACTGTCAAACTCGTTAATAAAGTGCAGGTTCTGGTAAATGGCGTTTGCCGTGCCCTTGTACCACTCGCCGCCCGTCTTTGCCTGGTAAGGCGGAAGTGTGTGAACGCCGCCGTAGCTGCGGTCAAGGTCCCACGGCTCGCCGTTGCCCACGTACTCGTTGAGTATAAGCGGCTGATACTGCGTTAAAACACCCACGGTGTCTATGCCGGAGTTGGTGCAGTTGCTCAAGGGAAAGTCTATTATCCGATACTTCGCGCCAAACGACACAGCGGGTTTGGCGACGCTGCCGGTCAGCGCAAAAAGCCTGGTGCCCTGTCCGCCGGCAAGCAGCATTGCAATACACTTTTTCTTCTTCATATCAATCTCCGTAAGTATTTTGTGAATTATATATTCAACACTACAATAATATCACAATCGATTATGTTTTGCAACCATTTCCGAAAAATACGTCATCGATAGTTAATTAACTCCGACCGCAAAAAAGCGCAAGAAGCAAAAATCGACAACAGTATGACCGTTGCCGATTATTTACACTACGATATTATTTTCAGATGCAGTTTAGTTTGCATTTGCCGCCCAAATCGCGTAGAGCGTGACGCCGTCTTTAGCCGACGCTATTTCGTCCGCGGCGTAATCCACGGTGCTTCCGTCGCTTTTAAGCGACCAACCCATAAACGTATAGCCTGTTCTTGTCGGCGCGGAAATGCCGTTTTTGGCTTTGGGATTGCTCAGCGTGGTATCTGATTTTTTAACCGACACGACATAGCTCTTGTCCGCGGAAAGAACGCTGCCCCACACGACGGGACGGTAGGACGAATTCCAGCGCGGTTCCCAGCGCTTAAATACTTCCGTCGCCTCGCAATATATCGTCATATACGAGTTGCCGTAAAATGCGTGGCTGCCTATATAGGTAACGCTGCCGCCTATCGCCACGTCCGTCAATGACACACAGCCTTTAAAGGCATAGGCGCCGATAGACATTACGCTGTCGGGGATAGCAAGCTTTTTAATGTTTGCGCAACCGTAAAATGCGTATTTGTTTATTGTGACAACCGCCTCGCCGATTCTGAGATTTTCGATTGCGGAGCATTTATAAAACGCATAAGCGCCGATTGTGGCGATATTGTCGGGTATGCTAACCCCCTTCAGCGCCCAGCAATTATAAAACGCATAGTCGCTTATCGCGGTCAAACCGCTGCCTATCACCAGCGTTTCCGCAGCCGCACAGTTTCTAAACGCACCGACGCCGAGAGAAGTGACGCTGTCGGGCAGCACGATGCTTTTCAGCGAGATGCAATTATAAAAAGCCTTTTCGCCTATTTGCTCCACATTGGATCCCAGCTCTAATTTGGGCAAGCTCTTGCAGAAGTAAAAAGCCATTTCGCCGATAGACGTGACGCTGTCCGGTATGTTTATCTCCTTTAGGCTATTGCAATTGTAAAACGCATAATCGCCGATGGATTTGATGCTGTTCGGCAACGTAATACTTGTCAAGGCCGTGCATTGATAGAAGGTATAATCGTCGATTTTATCTATTTCGCAATCTTCCGCAAAGGTAACGTTGGACATTTCGCCGTTTCTGTAAAAAGCGCACCGACCAAGTTTAGTGACGGAGCTCGGCACCGTGACGCCGAGAACATGCGTGTTGTAAAACGCATAATCGCTTATGCCTACCGTGCCGTCTTTTATGGTGCAATATTCCCTAAAATTGGTTTTGCAGCCTACAACCCAATTTCCGGCATAGACGATTTTGTTGGCTTCATCCCACAACGCCGATTCAAAAAAGGCATATTGTCCGATAGCACGCATACTGTCCGGAATATTGATGCTATTCAATCTCGGGCAACGCAAAAATGCATACTGGCCGATAGCTCTGACGGAATTGCCAAGTGAAACATTTTGAAGCAGATCGCAATACGCAAAAGCCTGAGTGTCTATTAAAACTACGTTATCACCAATGCTGACCGTAAGCAGCCGATCGCAATTGTAAAACGAACCCATTCCGATAATTCTTAAGCTATCGGGAAAAGTCACGCCGGTTATTTTGTAGCTGGCAAATACGCCGGTAGCTATACCGACAACCCCTTCCGGAATATCCAATTCCTCAATTTTGTAGTTTTTTGAGCCTACAATCCAATTATCCACAATGACGATATCGGACTCGCTGTCGGCCCATAATTTGGTGCCGTTAAATACGTTTTGACCCAAAAATGATAGCCTATCGCTAAAGCTCACTTTTTCCAGATTGCCACAAGAATAAAACGCCTGAGAGTCGATTGAAGTAACACTGTCCGGAAAATCCAATTCGGTAAGCGCGGAGCAGCCCTTAAATGCCGAGTAGATTATTGTGTTAAGGCTGTTACCAAAGTCAATCTCGCTAAGCGCGGAGCAGCCGCTAAAGGCACTTGTTCCGATAATCTTAACTCCGTTGCCCAAAGTCAGCTTTTCCATCCCGGTGCAATTGTAAAAAGCCTCTTCCCCGACAGAAACTACGTTGTCCGGCAGGTTAACGGCTTCCAGTCCGCTGCAGCCGGAGAACATACTTTTTGGTATATCCGTTATGCCGCTGCCGAAGTTGACCGTTTTAAGGCTGCGGCAATAACCAAACGCACCTTCGCCGACCTTTTTCAGCGAGTTGGGAAGAGTCAGCTCGGTCAGGCTTCTGCAGCTTTGAAAAGCGTTTACGCCTATGGTTTTTACGCCCTCGGACAGCGTTACCTTTTCCAAGTAGGTGCAGTTATAAAACGCGCGATCGTCTATTTCAGTAATCGTGCCGGGCAAAGTGAGCTCTATAAGCGTTGCGTTGTTGTAGAACGCACGCTCCGCCACGCGCACTACCGGCTTGCCGCGATATTCCTCTTCCACCACTACCTTGCCGGTGGCGCTGCCCGCGCCGGCTATCTCGTACGCGCTGTCGCCGTTTACAAGGTTATATCTGAGTCCGTTTTCGTAATACTTGGTAAACTTGATCACGCTCCAGGCGGAATCGCTGTGCGTGTTTCCGTCGCCGCGCGCCTTTACCTTTACGGTGTAATCGCCGTGATCCAAATCGGCAAGGGAAATGTAGTTGCGGCGCACAGTGCTTTCTCGCCCGCCCACGCTGACAACATAACCGCGCGAACCCGCAACGCCATCCCACGTCAGAACATAGTTATCGCTGACGCTCAGCTTTGTCGGCTTGGCAAGCGCGGGCGCGCCCGAGCACGCAAGGAGCACGCCAAAGCTCAATATCGCAATGCATACTATCAATAATATTCTAAGCTTCTTTTTCATTTTACCTCCGTCACAATACGGCACACCGCAATCGGCTGTTATTTGCTATCCTTGCTTCGGCGTTCACGAATAAGCTCATGCGGCCATTTAAACTTGAACTTGCGGACGGCTATATCCAACAGGAACAGCACAAGCGCTATTATAATCATAGCCAAACGCGGATCTATTACTTTATGAATTCTATCGATAAAGTCAAGGAATATCTCGCTCGCGTTTTCTATCTCGTTGCCCTTTCCGTACGTGGTCAGCGACGCCATAAACTCAATAGCGTCCCTTTCGTCTACAAACACGTCGTACTCTGCCGAATATGAGAACGTCTTATACACATAGCACGAGGAAATTACGTCGCCCGAAGCGGACTTCTTTTCCACAAGAATTCTGTACACGCCGGCTTCCATAATCGTCAGCGTCACGCGGCTGAAGTCCTCTTTTGCCCCGGCGGTAAAAGATTGTTCGACGGTTTCGTCCAGTCCGTCGTCGGTAGTACGGAACAGAGTTACGTCTATTTTTTCATCGCTACCTAGCGTGGTGAAAATACTCATTTGCGTTCGGTAGTTCTGCTCTTTCAGCTCCAATGTGATATCGGTTGGTCGTATATTTTTGGTCGGGAACAATGATTTTATGACGTTGTTAATAAACCTTATTCCCACATCGCTATTCATAAACTCGTATGACCAAGAATCCTCGGTGCCCTTTAGATCGGACATAAAGCTGCCGACGTTGCCGGCGCCGTACTGCCACGTCGCATAGATGGGAACGGCATACGCAGGCACGTCGCTTCCCTCCGGATAGAAGCCGCCGATCAACACTTGAGTCGCATCAGACTTAAGCCTTGTGCCGTAGAATCCGCCCAGCTCGGGGAATCTTTCGTTGATGCCGGCAACGGCGGGCGTATGCGTCCTTATTGTGGGAGAAAACGCTGTGGGCACATACTGCTGAATGGTGTCCATGGTTAAGTCGTCGCGAAGAACATTGCGAAGCGCGTCCAAATCGGTAACGGAGTAGAATACGCCGCCGCCGATATCCTCTGCCAAGTTGGTCATATTCCTGGCAGTTGTAGTACCCTCGTTTATTCCTATGCCTACGACGGACATGGTTATATTGGCGCCGAAATTGTTGGCAACAGCCTTTTCAGACTCTTGGAGGTCGAAAGGTTGACCGTCCGTGATAAGTATAATATGTCGTCTTTCGACATTGGGCAAAACCTTCAAATTTTCTCCGGCTGCAATTATGGCTTGGGAGTAAACAGTTCCGCCTCCCAGCGTAATCTTGTCTATGGCTTCTCTTATCACAGACACCTGAGTGGCTTGGGTGATGTCAATAACGCTCTCGTAGTCTGTTTCCAACGAGATAACGCCGCAGTAATCGCGCTCGCTCAACACGTCCAAGCAAGCTAACGCGCCTTCTTTGGCTGCCTCAAGCCTGGTCTTGCCAGAAGTATCGTCGCGCGCACTCATACTGCCCGACCTATCGATTATAATAACCAAACCGAGCGGCGGTTTATAGTCTATTGCCTGAACGGGCAGCATTCTTTGATAAAGCGTGTTTATCATGTCCTCGCGGTTATAGGCGTTGGCGGTTTCGTTGCCGTCCACATCCGTTTTATTTCCGCCGATTGTAAACAATCCGCCGCCGGCGCTGTAAACATAGTCATTAAGTATTTCGTCAAAGCCCTCGGGCATGTCGGCGTTGGCTATGTTCATCATTATCACCTCGTCATAAGCGCACAGCTCTGCAAGGCTGGATGGCACCTGCGACGCGTCGAGCATATTGACAACCTTGACGGTATAACCGGAATCCTCCAATATCTCGCAAAGATTGTCGGACTCGCCCGCGTTTCTTTCAAACAGCAAAATCTTGTCAAATGTTTCCAGATAGATATATGATGTGTAGCAGTTGTTTTCCGTTAAATTATCGCCCTGACTTGTTATCTCAAACGTGAGCACATGCATACCTTCGCGAGGGAATGCGTATTGCAGCGACACGCTCTTGTTGCCGGTTTCAAAGCCGGTGTCTTGCGCAGCCGCAAACTCGCCGTTGTCATACATAGTTACTTTGGCAGCACCGGAAAAGCAGCTGCGCAAATTGACGGTTACGTTAAAAGGATCGTTTACCACAAGCGTGTAATCCGGCAAATCAACGCTTATTATCTCCACCTCGTCTCTGACTGATTCGTGGAAATATTTTGCATCGACATGCACACCGTCTGCAGCGACGCTTCTTACCGCGGCTATTGCGTTTCCGTCCGTTTCTATTCCGTCGCTTATCACAACTATTTTTGACGTTTCGGGATATTTAAGCAGCGATCTGGCATAAAGAAGAGCGGCCTCGATATCGGTAGCTGAGGTATCGGGTGATTTTGCGTTTAAGTATTGATTGTACACCTTGTCGCCGTCATACGAAAGCGGTGCGGCGTAAACCTGGTCATAACCGAATGTGACAATACCTATCTTGCAATTGCCGTCGTTAAAGTCTATAACAGACTTGACAAAGCTGTCCCTTTTTGTATCGGTTTCTCTTGCGCTGTGGGAAACGTCAACCAACAGTATAACTTCGTTTTCTTCGTTTTTAACGTCGTATTCAAACGTAAGCCCGGACAGAACCAGCACCGCCAGCACGCAGATAATGCAGTGCAAAACAAGCGAAACAATGCGGTTTCTTGTGCGGCGATACTTTTTGGCAGTGCGCAGATGGGGAAACAGCGCAAGGAACAAAAGCGGAATAAGCAGTAATAAGAGCCAAGGATATTCAAAGTTAATCGTAAAATTAGACATCGTACTACCTCACTATACCCTTAACTCACGAGAATGCAACCACCATTCCGCAGCCAGCAGCAGAATCATGACCGCCGCGAAATAAACAATCAAGTCCAAGTTTGAAACTTCCTTAATATTCTTTTCCACACGCGACACCAAAAGATCGGCCTCTTTTGTTATATAGCTTTCGCTTTTGGGGATTTGAACAAAGAAGTTGTCCGAAATAATCAAGCCGGAGATAGTTTCCTGCGTGACGGTGTATGTGCCGCTGCGCGAGATTTTGACAATCTCCGATTCGCCTGCGAGAAGATTGTACTTCAAATCCAAACCGCCGCCCGTAAGCGCAAGCTGCAATCCCCTTGTGCGAAGCCTTATTTCCTCATTCACTTCAAAGACGTTGTTAGAAGATAATATAGTCGAGCTGTTTTGGCCGGTAACGGTAATCGGCAGATAGTAGTCGAAAATATTTCTGAACATGGTTGACAAGTGAACGTTTGCGGGCAACGACGAAAAGTTAAGACTAAACGACATTATAACAACCTTGGAATCGGGCTCGTTTTTTGCGAGCATAACCGGATCGCTGCCGCCGTACAAAATGGGCTGGAACGATTCATCGTAGTCCAACACGCGGGTGTATTTGCTTACGTAAATTTCTTCCAGGTTCAAAAACTTGGTTATAGGATGCTCGTCGCCCGGCGCCAAATAAAAACTGCCTGTCACCGGTCTGGAAAAATCCATTCTGACGTCAAGCCCGCGCGGCACTCTGTCGGGATTTATCAGTATGACAATACCGTCGGTCGGCATCTCCTGCGGCATTGTATGCTCAAAGATATACAGATCGTATCCCTCTATTTCTGGAGTTTTACCGCGTATCTGCGTTATGGAGATATCCCGCCTGTTCCACAGCGTAAGCCTGACGGCAGCCAGTGCAAGCGGAATAAACGAGTTGGGTCTGGAACTGCAATACTGAACCTTAATCGAACGGGATTCGGCATTGCCGTTAAACAGATAAAAATAATTGTCGTAAGCAAACGAGTCGTCGCTGCCGTTCAAAGAGAAGTACGCGTCCTCAAAGGAGTATATGGGCTCAACCTCGTCGGCCGTTGTAAACGTCAATATCTTAGATTTATCCCCGGTAAAGGTTTCCCTTTGCGCAGTCAAAACTATCTCGCGGGTAACATAGTCGTCGCCTTCCTTTATTCTGTTGGCGCCGTGCACAATACCCGTGACCGTCAATTCCCTATCGGCGCCGTAGGAGGCAACCTCCACCTCAAAGACAAAGTATCCGTCAATCTGCTCCGCTTTGCAGTCCAAGATTGCGGCATTCCACTCTCCCACTTCGCTGACGTCCACAACGGTGACGCCGCTTTTTTCTATATAGGTGGTGCCGGTAAACAGTACGATTTCCGCGCCGTCATTGTCATAAACAATATCCTCGGCAGCGGAAACGGCGCCGCTCACGTCACCCTTGCCAAAGGTGCAGTGTTCCAAAACGTTGCTGTCGTCTACGCTTAACAGATCGTCGAATATTTCGTTGATTTCATCCGCCTGCAAAGCGGTGGCGCGCTGAATCAGCACCTCGCTTTTGCTGCCTGCCAAGATGATGGAGATTACGCTATCCTCTTTGGTTAAGAATTCGTCGGACAGCTCTTTTGCCTGACCGACCGCGCGTTCAAAACGCGTTTTGTCTTTGTTTTTTGCCAGCATGCTCGCCGACGCGTCGATAATAATCACCTTTTCGGTCGACACGTTTACTTCGGACGAAACGACCGGGCCGGTCATAATAAAGGCGCACAGCGCAATGATCAAAATCTGGCAAAGCAAAATAAGCAGGTTCCTGATCTTATTGATAGGAACTTTTTTTCTTTTGTATTTCAAGCTGAGCTTCCAGACGAAGGTGCTTGAAACCAATTTTTGCTGGTAGTTGGGCTTTAGCAGGTAGATGAGAATAAGCACAGCCAATCCCAACAAACCTAAAAATCCCAAGGGTGCAAGTAAGCTCATTCTATAATACCCACCTTAAGCAATTCACCGAACAGCACTCTTTCAATCGGCTTGTCGCACGCAACGGAGATAAACCCCGCCTCGCGCGACGCGCAAAACGACTTGATGTCGTCTATAAAATCCTTAAGCGCCTCTTCGTAAGCCAAACGCATACTGCGCGTGATATTCATCTTCATATTTTTGAAATCGGCGGCGTCAATAGCCTCTGCGTCAATCATGTTGACGCGCCCCTCGTAAGTGGGATCGACCTCCTCCGGGGCAAGTACCTGAATCAACAATACCTGACGGTTTTTAAACCGCAAATAGTCAATCGCTTTTTTCCAATCGCTTTCGGTAAAGAAATCGGAGATTATGACGGTAAGTCCGTCGTTAGACCCGATGCTTACGTCGCTTTTGATAGCCGAAAGCAGGTCAGACTCCCCGTCGAATTCCAAACCTTCCAAATCGCGTACTGCTTTATAAAACGTGGTTTTCCCGACGATTGTGCCAAACGGGTTTTGCACACGGTTGCCTTGAACAAGCTTAAAGGAAAGCTTGTCCATATTGTGCACTGTCAAAAAGCCCAATGCTGCGGCAACGCCGACAGCATAGGCGGACTTTTGCGGATTTGCCTTGCTCATGGAAGCAGAGCAATCCAAATAGACATGCGTGTGCATTTGTCTTTCGTCGGTAAATAACTTGATAAAGAATTTTTCGAACCGACTGTACAGGTTCCAGTCGATGCGTCTTATATCATCGCCGAGCATATATTCTCGGTAATCGGCAAATTCGACGGTTTGACCGTAAGTGCGAACAAGGTGTTTGCCGCCGAAAAATCCGGACAAATCGGTGCGCAAATTCAAAGCCAAAGTCTCTAACCGACTGAAAAAGTCGTCATTTAAGTAAGAGACCTTCATTATTTTTTAGCTTTTCTCCGCTTGGATTTTTTATCCGATTCTTCCGTGGTTTCGGTCTCCGGCTCGACAACGTCTTCGGCGCCGACGGCGGATAGATCGGCGGGCTCGCCGCCAAACTCGATCTTGCTTGTTGAAATACCGTGCTTTTTGCCGAGCTCCGCCAAAATCATCTCTATAATTTTATCGGGTGAAACGCGCTCCGCAATCGCTTCAAAGTTAAGCTTCATACGGTGGCGCAATACGGGATAAGCAAGCTCGTTGACGTCGCTGTAAGCTACGTTAAACCTGCCCTGAAGAAGCGCTTTGACCTTTGCCGCGGAAATAAGCGCCTGACCCGCACGCGGGCTGGCGCCCAAGCGCACGTACTTTTTGGCCGTCTCGGACGCGCACTCGCTGTCGGGGTGCGTGGCGGAGCACAGCGTCATTGCATAGCGCATTACGGGCTCCGCAACCGGTATGGCATTGGCGGTTACGCGCATGCGCAGCAGCTCCTCGCCCGTACAAGCGGCGTCTGCCACCTCGGCCATGGTTTTTTGCGTCATGTTGACGATGTCCATCAGCTCGTCCAAGCTGGGGTTTTTGACTATAAGCTTAAACATAAAGCGGTCCATCTGCGCCTCGGGCAGCGGATAGGTACCGTCCTGCTCAATCGGGTTTTGCGTAGCAAGAACGAAGAACGGCTCGTTAAGCTTGCGGGAAACACCCATAACGGTTACGGTGTGCTCTTGCATTGCCTCTAGCAAAGCGGACTGCGTTTTGGGCGTAGCGCGGTTAATCTCGTCCGCCAAAATTATGTTACTGAAGACGGGTCCGGGCTGGAACTGAAAATCCGAATTGCCCTTGGCGTCCTTGACAACGATGTTGGTACCGGTAACGTCCGCCGGCATCAAGTCCGGAGTGAACTGAATGCGCGAGAAAGGCAGATTGAACACCCTGCCGAGCGAGCGAACCAAACGCGTTTTTCCTACGCCGGGAACACCCTCCAATAGAACGTTGCCGCCCGCAATCATGGCGATTATTGTTCCCTGGACTACCTCTTTTTGTCCGATAACGTCGCGTTCTACCTGCGCAAAGATCTTTTTGCACTGTTCACTGAACTTAGTGACATCTTTTTCCGTAACCATTGTATAATACCTCAAAAAGTGAATTAACGTAAATTAATTAAGACAACATTATAGATAAGTATGCTCTAAATGCGCATGTGCGATTACAGACCGCCGAAGTACGCCTCTATAATTCTGCGCAAATCCTCGGGCAATTCCTTACCCTCGGCAAGCAACTTCATAGCAAGCTCGTAGTACTCCCACAGGAAGTCCTCTATGGGCGTCTCGCCGTCCATAAAGGTGTTGTCCTGAATGCTGTCGCCGCCGCCGGCGCCTTCGCCTTCGGATTCGATGCTATCGCCGTCGCCTTGTCCGTTGTTAGATCCTGACGGAGGAGCGGGGATGCCGCCGTTCTCGCCGTTGCCGTTGCCGTTTCCGGGCTCGCCGTTGGGATCGCCGGGATCGCCGGGCTCACCGTCACCGGGTTCTCCCTCGCCGTCACCTTCGCCGGGATCGCTTACTCCCATAAAGACGGCAACAACCGTAAGATTGTCGATGACGTTAAATTCATATCTTTCGTCCTCGGGGACTTCATGCTTACCGAACATGATTTCCAACATGTAGTTCCTTTCCAGCACGCCGGAATTAAGCTCGGCAAGTACGTCCTCCATCGGGGTGTTTACATAAACGACCCAATCATAAAAGAACCACTCGTCGTCGGGAACGGCCTTAACGGACTCAGAGGACTCACCCGTTGCAACCACTTGCTCTACGTCGCCCTCTATATATCCGCCCATGTCCAAATTGCCGCCGAAGCCGTAGCACAAATATGACACAGTATTGTATTGCGTTTCTGCGGCAACTACATTATTCCATACTTCGTCCATTGAAGGAATAAGCCCGGCGCTGCCCAAAATGCTCAATGTAGTAACACCGACATAAGCTGCGGCAGCAACAGAAGCAAGTGTGATTACGCTTTTTGAAAAAGACATCTTCATGGGGACGACGGCTTTTCCGCCAGATCCGCCCAAAGCCGCCAGCGCAGCCTTAGCGTCCTCGCGCTGACGCTGAGCAATATACGAGTCGTCGCCCTCCAGCTCGGTCATGGTAATGATACGCTCTTCCAAACCGAGATTATCAATTCTTTGCGCGACGGTTCTGTTTGTCGGATGGAACCGTTTAAAATAGAACACGGGAGTAAGCGCGCCGACAGCCGCTACGCCGATTAAAACGGAAATCCAAAAATATTTGAAACCGGTTAACCAAAAAACCAATGCAAGAACGCTTGCCAGGCCCATGCCGATTGCTACGCCGCAAAGAAGCGATTTGATAATTGCTTCTTTTACTAACCTTGCATGATATTTTTCAAATGCTTTTTTACTATCCATATTACTACCTCCTTTATTAGCAAAATTAAGCAAGTGAACTAAATTAATTCGACTATAAAAAGGCACCGCAAAACTAATGCGACGCCTTTGTCGAATACTTGGTCAATTATACCATATAATAAACAACTATGTCAAGCACATAAAATACATTTTTTAAACAATATTTGCTTACATAGTTACTTGTATTATATGCCGCAACAATAACAAAATTTCCCGACCTTTGCTTTTGAAGGCCGGGAAATCATCGGAGCTGATAAAAATTTTACGGTTAAAGCTTTAGGGACGGACGTAACCCCAGACTACTTTTGCGCCGCAGACGACGTCGGGCTCGATCACGTAATCCATGTCATCCTCGCCTTCTTCAACGTCTTCATTGGGCACTTCGACGGTCTTGGAATTCCAGTTCCAGTACTGCGACCAGCCCTCGGGAGCGGAGGCATGCGTCTCTACGTAGATGGTCTGTGCGGAGGTCCAACCCTCAAACACATACTCGCCCATCTCTTCCACAGCCTCGGGTATGATAATCTGAGTGAGCGCGGTGCAGCCGGCAAACGCAAAGTCGCCTATCCCTGTGACCGAAGCCGGAATGTTCAGCGTCCTCAAGTTGGTGCAGCCGTAGAACGCGTACTCCGAAATGTATGTCACCGTGTCGGGAAGCGTCAGCTCGGTAAGCGCGGTGCAACCGTAGAAAGAGTACGGAGAAATTCCGCCCAAGCCTTGCGTAGGCAGCGTAACCGAAGTAAGCGCGGTGCAGTTTTCAAATATGTGCCAGCCAAAGTTGGAGATGCTTTCGCCGTATACAACGGTTTTCAGGTCCTTGCAGTCCGCAAATACATAACTGTACATTCTGACGCCGCTCGGTATAGTTACGCTGGTCAAGCCGGTGCCTTGGAAGGAATTAGAATCGATAAAGTCCATATTCTCAGGCAAGGTTATCGACTTAAGGCTTATGCAATCCTGGAACGCACTGACGTACAGACCCTGCAAAGTATAAGGCAACTCCACGTCCGCAAGCTTTTCACAGCCGTAGAAGCCTCTAAGATAGGGCCAAAGCGTATTAGGTTCCACAACAAGCTTGGTGAGATTCTTGTTAAAGGCGAATGCGCCGGCGCCAATACCCGCTATATTGCCGGGCAGAGTGAGCTCCTCGAATCCGCAATTGTAGAACGAAGTATCGCCGAGACGTACATCCACCTCCGTGGGGAACTCCACTTCTTTTAGGCTTGTGCAGTTGCCGAACACGAAGTCCGCGCGCGAAAGATCGCCTGAGAAGCCGGCGCCGAACCACATAGCATTGCCGAGTTTGACCGACTTAAGCGCCGTGCAATTGTAGAACATATACTCGGGCATTGAGGAGTTGATTGTGTAATACCATTTATTATCGGATGTATTTAAATAATATCTGCGGACGTGTATATTAGAGAGATCTAAGGAAGTCAGCGATGTACAATCGGCAAACACGCCTCTTGCCTCGCCTTCTGTGCCTGTTCCGATTGCAAAGCCGAGCGGATCCGCACTCTCTTCAAATTCTATGCTGCCCAGAGACGAACAACCGGCAAATACTGCGTTTCTTATAACGGATATCCCTGCCGGAATGTAAAGCGATTGAAGGCTTACGCAATCCATAAAGGCATATGCATAAACATACTTTAGAGTGCCCGAAGTAGGGAACTGAACGCTTTGGAGATCCTTACAATCTCTGAATGCCGATTCGTATATATACACAAGGCTTGACGGAAGCTTTATGTTAACCAATCCGCTTCCCTGGAATGCGTTAGCCAAAATGTTGTCGACACCGTTAGGCAAGTCGATTGATTTAAGCGACGAGCAGCCGTAGAACGCGTATGCATTAACCCTTGTGATATTGGAAGGGAATTTTACGCTTTCAAGCGCCGAACAGCCGTAGAACAGATATCCGCTTATATATGCGTAACCGGATGTTGCAGATGTTGCGCTGTTATAGAACGCGCTGCGTGTGGAAAAGTCAACGGACTTAAGCGACGTGCAGTTGAAGAAAGCGCCGTAGTTGCCTATCGTTGTAGCGCTCGATCCGTTTGCTATGCCTATTTTCTTATTGGAGGCTTCTACCACAACGGTTTCAAGATCGCTGCATTCGGCAAATGCCGCATTGTTGATGCTCTCTATATTTGCACCGAGAGTGAAGCTTTTAAGTCCGGTATTGAAGAACGATCCCGTTCCTATAAGTATCGTACCGGCAGGCAACTTGACGGACGTAAGAGCGATACAATCGGCAAATATATAGTTGTTTAATTTATTTAAATATGTGCTTGTTGTATATGACGTACTGTTGATAACAGACGTTCTTGTCGAAAGGTCTATAGATTTAAGTGATGCGCAATCGCCAAACACGCCGCGGGAAGTTGCAGAAAGAGAGGGATTGTAGCTTGAAGACCCTGTGCCTGCGCCAAAGCCAATGCCTGCGTTTGCACCGTTATCCGATTCAAAGGTAACACTCTCAAGCAATAAGCACCCTGCAAATGCCGCGGAATTGATTACCGTAACGCTGCCCGGTATTGTCACCCTTTCCAGCAACTTGCAATCCATAAAGGCATAGGTGCCAATGGTGGTAAGCGTACTCGGCAACGTGACCTTGGTAACACCTGAATCCCTAAAGGCGGAAGAGCAAATCTCTACCAAACTATCCGACATAGGCGCCTCATCAAGATACAAGCAGTTGGCAAAAGCATAGGTTCGTATAGTTAAAAGCGTATCGGGCAATTTGCATGAAACGAGGTTTGTGCAGCCGTAAAAAGTATAGTCGCCGAGGCAGTTGATGTAAGTTGCCGATGTTGTTGATGTGGACGCATTAAGGGGACGCTTGGATAAGTCAATGGTGCTAAGCAAAGTGCAGTCTCCAAACGCGCCGCGGTTTGTATTAGTTGATCCACTGCCGTATACAATAGTCAACACTTCGGAGCTTTCCGCAAATGTAACGTTGCCCAGGCTGGAGCAACCGGCAAACGCCGCCTTTTGAATTACTTTAATGTTGACAGGGATATTGATGCTTGTAAGCGCGATGCAGTCCATGAACGCAGCGATGCCTATAGTCTCTAACGTGTTGGGGAATACGACTCCGTTAAGCTTGGAGCAGCCCGAAAACGCGCTCTGCCCTATCAGCTCAAGACCGCTGTTAAATGTAACGGACTCCAAACCGGTACAATTAATAAACACGTTGGTCGCAGTTGTCGCACTCGAACCGATCGACGTGATATTTCCGGGGATATTGACGGACAAAAGATTTTCGCAATAAGCGAACGCATAGTTACTAATCGTTTCCAGACCGGAACCAAACGTCACACCTGTTATTCCCGAGTTTGCAAATGCATATGTGCTAAGCACAGTTAAGCTATCCGGCAACTTAACGTCGCCAAGCGCCGTGCAGTATGAAAACGCGTATGTGCCGATGGATTCAAGCTCGTCGTTAAGCTCTATATCGTCAAGCGCCGTGCATTTATAGAAAGCGTAAGATCCCAGATCTTTAAACCCATCATTTAACGACACGCTTCTCAGAGCCTCGCATTCGCTAAAGGCGTAGGAGCCTACAGTTTCAAGCTCGTCGTTAAACGTTATCTCTTGAAGCGTTTCATTTTGATAGAAGGCATAATCTCCTATTGCGGTTATTCCGGCGGGCACGGTGTAGGCGGTATCGCTTCCGACATAGCGGATAAGCGTTTTGCCGTCGCGGCTGAGTAGAGCCTTGCCGTCTCCGCTCAATGTGTAAGCTCCGCTCGCCCCGTTGATGGTAAACGATTTGATTTTGCAGCCCAAGAATGCCTGCGGATCAATGGACGATATCGTCGAGGAAAGCGTTACGGTATTAAGACCGCTGTTTGCAAACGCGTTGCTGCCTATTGTGGTAAGTCCCGACGGGAAAACTATGGAATTAAGCGACGTGCAGTTTTGGAAGGCAAAGTTGCCTATCGTTGCCAATGACGTGCCCGTTCCCGCAAAGGTGACGGTATCCAGCAGCTTGCAATTGGTAAAGGTATACGTGCCGGTTGTGGTGGCGCCGTCCGTGGGAAGGGTGACCGACCGCAACGCCGAACCGTAAAAAGCGTATGAGCCGAGATTAGTCAGTGAGCTCGGAATGGTCACGCTCGTTAAGCCGGAATTATAAAACACCGAGTTAGTGGTGGATGAGCAAGATAAGGTTGTAAATCCGGTCAAGTCAATGCTCGTCAAGCTCGTGCAACCGTAGAACGTTCCGTAGCTGATGGTAACAAGCTTGCGGTCTCCCTCGCCGCTGTTGTCAAATGTAACATTGCTTAAGGAAGTGGCGCCGTAGAATGAGTAGTTGCTTATTGACGTAAACGATTTTGTGGGTATGGTGACGCTGGTGAGAGCAGTGTCGTATCTGAATAGATACGTTCCAAGCGAAGTGACAGTGTTCGGTATGTCAAACGAGCTTATGGCAGTGCTTTCAAAAGCGTAGTTGCCAAGCGTTGTAAGACTGCTGTTGCCGCTGCCGGTAAACGCAAAGCCGTGTGCCGAGGCGCCTGCGCATTTTTCATCTGTGCAGGTTTCCGGGTTGTGGCTGCCGAGGTTAGAGCATTGATAAAAAGCGTATGTCCCGATTGACGTCACGGTCTTTGCAATCTCCACCTTTTTAAGCCCCGTAAGCTGATAGCACAGATAACCCTTTATAGACCCGCTGCCGGTGATAGTGAGCGTGGTAAGGTTCGGGCAAAGGTAGAACATATGGTAAGGCAGTTCACCGTTGGACGCAATACTCGCGGTTTTCAGGTTAGGGCAATTGTAGAATGTGCCGTATTTGCCGTATGTACCGGGAGTTGTCGTAGTGTGCGTGGTGATGGCCAGCTTTGTCGTGCTGTTCAGCTTTATCTCCGCCGACTCAAGGTTTTGGCAGTTGGCAAATGCAGCCGCGCCGAGCGAGGTCAAAGACGAAGGCAGAACAACCCTGGTTATTCCGCTACCGTCAAAGGCGTTTGCCGCGATAGTGGTAAGCTGATTACCGAACGTCACTTCGGTAAACAAGCTGCCGGTAAATGCGTTTGTCGCAATTGTCTTGACTGAGTCGGGAAGCGCAAGAGTACCGCCGCCGGCATTGGTAAACACATTGGCGTTTATCTGCTGAATTGCAGCATTTTTGTTTATTGTCAAGTGGCTGAGCGATGAGCAGTTGGTAAAGGCATACTGACCGAGACCGACCGTCCTAAGCGGAAGGTTTACGGTTTCTAGCCTCTCGCAGTTTTGGAACACGCCTTTTGCGTCACCCGAGCTGCCTACATTAAGGCTGGTATTCTTGGTAGTGGCATTATCTTCTTCAAAGTTTACCGTGGTAAGGCTCAAGCTACCGTAAAATGCGCCTTCGCCTATCTTTGTCACCGTGTTGGGAATGGTGATACTCTGAAGATACTTACTGCCCTCAAACGCGCCGGCGTTGATTTCGGTTACGCCGCTGGAAATCGTGTAGCTAACGTCCCTCTTATTTGCGGGATAAAAGAGCAATACCGATTTGTCCGCAGTGTAAATTACGCTGTCCTCGATGACTATCTTGCTGTTGCCGCTGATTCTGATGTCGGTAATGGTATCGCAGCCTGCAAATATATCGGGATCGAGCGTCGCAAGATTGGAGGGCAACGTTACGGTTGTCACTCTGCTACCGCTAAACAGAGAGGCGCCGAGTGTGGTAGCGGAATCCGGAATTACAATTTCCGTAAACACGTTTTCGGAGAAGGCATAGCTTCCGATGGATTGAAGCTGCGATCCTTCGGCAAACTCAAATTTGGCTGTGCGAACATTGCCGGCAAATGCGCCGACGCCTATTGTCTGCGTAGCGGCGGGGATCATTACCTCGCGCATGCCGGTGCAGTTGGAAAAAGCGTAATTGCCTATTCTCGTGAGCTTGCTGTCTTCCGGAATGGTCACGGTGAGCAGCATCGAGCAGTTGTAAAAAGCGTAGTCGCCTACTTCCGTAAGTCTTGCGGGGAGAGTAATAGCCGTTATGCCGATAAACTGATGGAACGCGCCTGTTGTACTTGTTCCGTTGTTAATGACCAAGGCGACTTCGGCTGTTCCTTCCGGAGTTTCCTGGAACGAGAAGGACGTTATGTTCCAAGCCTTGAAGAAAGCCCTTGCATTAATGCTGGTTACGTCGTACGGTATGACAACGGCCTTTGTCCTGGAAATCGGGCAATATACCGCTTCGTTTATGCCTTTTTCCGCGTCCTTGTAGTAGAGAATTCCGTCGTCGGAGTAGTATTTACCGCCCGCCTCGACAGTAATGACGCTGAACACAGAACAGCTCAACAGAGCGTCGGTACCGAACACGTCGTAATAGTCGGAAATGTCGTTGCCGGCATCATCAAGTGTAACAATATGCGTTAGACCTTTAGGAAGCTCCAATGTCGTAAGTTTCGAGCAGCCGCTGAACACGCTCGGACCTATTGTCACCGGATTTTCGTTGCCGGCGGCAAATGTGACCTTCTGCAACGAGGAGCAAGACTGAAAAGCGTTTTTCTCTATCGCATAGATAGAAATCGAACCGTTAGCGCTAGTCGTATTTTTAACGGAATTGGGGATGGTGATGCTTGTCAAAGCGCGGCAGTTATAGAACGTATATGCCGGGATATATTTTATACGCGCAGGCAGATTAATGGAATTAAGCGATGTGCAGCCCGAAAAAATACCGGTAGTCGATGAAGGGTTGCCTCCGTTGACAGCCGCAATCATTTCCAATATATTATCGAGATTGCCGTCTTCAAACGTTACCTTTTGAAGCGCCGAGCAGCCGTAAAACGCCTTTGCGCCTATGGTGTCTACTGTGTTGAGAATTTCAATTTCCATAAGAGAGCTACAGCTTGCAAACATACCGCTGGCAATTGCGGTCAAGCGCTCGGGTAAAGTTACCGTTTTAAGCGCCGAGCAGCTATAAAATGTTTCTGCATAGTGTGTGGAAGCGCTCTCAAGCAAAACCAGTGAATTTGCGTATTGTACGCCGCCATTGGGCGCTGAACCCTCTTCGTCCCCGTCAACGGATGTGGGGGCGTTTTCAAATGTAACGGTGACAAGCTTGGACAAATAAAACGCTCTGTAGCCTATTTCATCGACGGTTGCGGGAATTGTAATCGATGCAAATGCGTTGTTATAAAACGCCAACTCGCCGATGGATGTGACGTAATTGGGCATCGTAAACTTTTTGAGCTGGTTGCAGTTATAGAATGCTCTGTAGGAAATGACTTTAATACGGTCTGTCATCCGCACTTCTTCAAGCCCGGTGCAGCCCTCAAACACGCTGTTGCCGAGCGTTAAGTTCGCGCCCGATCCTGCCTCAAATATTACCGTCTTAAGCCCGGTGCAACCCATAAACGCCTCGTCACCGATGGACGTGACGTTGATGCCTATTGTTATGCTCTCTATAGTGGTGTTGCTCTTAAACAGTCTGGCGCCCAAAGATTGAACTTGATCGGGCAACTTAAAGTTTCCTGTTTTTCCAAGCGGATAAAAGAGCATTTCTTCAAAGCCCTTGGAAAAAAGAACGCCTTCCCATGTCTCGTAATATTCGTTGTCCTTATCGACGTTTATCGTCGTAAGCTTGATGCAGCCGGCAAAGACGCCCTCGCCAATGTTTGTCACATGCTTGGGTATGTCTATCTCGGTCAATACCGTGCAGCCGTTAAATGCCGAATTCTCTAACGATAATTCTCCGTCGCTTTCGGCAAAGTTTACGTTAGCAAGCTTGGTGCAGCCGTTAAAAGCAAACTCGTCGATTTTAGTTACGTTCGAGGGAATGTTTATCGTATCAATCTTGGTGCATTTGCTAAACGCATATTGCCCGATTTCGGTAACGGTATTAGGCAACGTAATCGCTTCCACAGCCGTGCAGCTCTCAAACGCATGCCCGCCTATAGTGGTGAGTTTGCTGCCGGTAAAGTCCAATGTGGCAAGCTTGGTGCAGCCCTCAAACGCATATTCGCCTATCGTCAAGCTGCCGAGCGCAATGTCAAACTTGATAGATGCAAGCTGCGTGCACTTGTTGAATGCATAGGCTTTTATCTCGTTTATTGTTTGCGAAAATCTGACAGAGGTTATTTTTGTGTTGCTTGCAAATGCCCTTTCGCCGATTTTATTGATGCTTCTCGGCAAAGTCAGCTCGCCGGAAACTTTGTTGGTCGGGCAATACAAAAGCGTTTCGCCGCGTGCGTCGCACAAAAAGCCTTCGACGCCTTTGTAATCAGTGCTTGCGGGCTCTATGTCGATTTCTTCAAACACATTACAGGCGTTGAAAATCGCGGGGTTAAAATCGGAAATCCTCGCAGGCAAAACAACTCTTTTCAGCTTTGTACAGTTAGAAATCGCCGCCTCAAAAATGACAAGGGGCTGAACGCCGCTTTCTTCCGTTACGTTGCCCGCAAATTCAAAAACTATTTCGCTCGCAGAGCTGTAGTAAAACGCAGTGCGTTCGATCGTGACAACAGTCGCAGGGATAGTAATTCTGTCTGCCTGCGCGTACTGCAAGCATTTTAAAGGTAAAGCCGTCACCCCGGTAGGAATGGCGTAGTCACCCTTTTTTGCGCGAGGGTAAAGCAAAAGCTCTTTTGTTCTTACCTCGCCGAAATCGTTTAATGTCGCTTTATAAAGAACTCCCTCATGCGTGCTGTACTCGGGCGCCCTTACACCTTCTACTTCGTAGATCTCAAACTCTTCTATATTGTTGCTGCCGTTAAATGCGTTGTTATCTATATACTTGATCGAGTTTGGGATTCTGACCTTTACCAACATGCTGCTGTTGGTAAACGACGTGCTGCCTATTTCCGTTACGTTGATTGGACGGGCATCGGTAGGAGCCTGGTACGTCACAGGTATCAAAAGATTTGCGGGAGCATGCGAGGGAAAGTACGTCGTGTTCTTGGCAATTCTGTATGTGCCGTTAGAAAGCTTTTCAAAGGCGAATATGGACGCCCAGCCGGCATAAACGGTCATGCCGCGCGTTATATTCCAGCCCGTCAAGCTGTTGCCGGTCTCGTCGGTGTATTGAATTTCCAGTCCGTACCTGTCGCTGAACCAGCCGATAAAAACCAGCGAGGCATCGGACGGAGTTGCAATCGGCCAAGTGTAGTGCTCACGGTATGTCGCACTTCCGACCTCTCCGCCGACAACGCCGCCGTTATAGTCAAACGTTATCTCATAGGTTTCGGGAGTCCAGTAGGCGTAAAGCACCGTGTCGCCAACACCCATAAAGTATTCGTCGTCGTACAACGCGCCCAAGCCCTCGGGGCCTGCAGGCGTGGTGTACCAGCCGGCAAAATTATATCCGTTCTTTTCAATGTCGTCTCTGCCGGGCAAATACAGTCTGTCGCCTACGGCGTAGTACTGCGCGGATGCGCTGCCGCCCTGCGCAACCTCTCCGCCGCGAAGATCGAATTCGATTGCGTGCGCCACAACGGTAATCGTAGCAAACGCGGACGCATTGCCTTCCTCGTCGACAAAGTTGACGCTTATCGTGTTGACTCCGTTTTGCGTAAGCCTGATGCTCGCCTTGTTGATGCCGTCGGTGACTTGAACAGCCGCGCCGTTGTTGACTTTTACATTGTAATAGTCAACGCCGATTACATGGCGCCAGGCAACAACGCCGGCATTGTAGGTAAGAGCGCTGTACATAGCATAGTAACGCGCGTCTACGGGGTCGCTCCACAGCGACGATTTTACCGCACCGCTGCCTACGGACATTACTTTAATCTGGTAATCCGCCGCTTGAGTCCAAGTGGTGTTGTCGGCGTCGCCCAGGTCAAACGACGTGGTGGAGGAGGTGTAGGTTGCATTGCCTATGCTTATGCTGTAGGACGATGCGTTGTCATCACCCACCCATGTGAGCGTATTGCCGACAATGCGTATATCGGAGGGCGCCGCAAGCGTAGTCTTTTTAACGGTAAGCTTTGCGGGCGCGGGAGAAATGTAGCCCTTGGTATAAGGCGCTACTTCTACCGTGATATCGCCGGAACAAGCTTCGTAATCCTTTAAGGAGAAGGCGGTCTTATTGCCGACGTTTATGTCTACGTTGTGATTGTGTGCGCTGTTGTCGCAGGAAAGTGATACGATGTAGCCTGCCGCGTTCGCGACGCCGTTCCAGGTCAGTTCCTCTTTTGCCGCGTCGTAGCGCAAGCCGGAAACAGCCGCAAGACTGCGCTTGTAGACGTAGGTTTTGGATACGGAATCCGCCTTGCCTGCAGCAGTTGCGGTGACGGTAAATTTGATACCTTCGTTTGTCATCTTGCAGTTGACAAAGTTAAAGCTTGTTAAAAGCCCGTTGTCAAATGCAGTGTGCGCATGGTTAACATCGCCGCACTCCACGGACAGAATGTATTTTTCCGCGCCCTCAACCGCGTTGAATATCAGCGTGGACGGATCGACCACGGTAAACAAGGAAACCCTTGCAAGCGCCTTGTTGTTGTATTTTCTTATTGCCGTTTCGGAATTGTTGGCTTCGTTACCGCTTGCCGCGATTGCCGTGACGGAAATTGTGTATGCGCCGGCATCCATTTCGTCAAACGCAATAGCCATCGTTGTGGAACCGCTGTCCTCGTTTTTAACGGTTTCGCCGTTAGGTCCGGTTACGGTAACATGGAAAGTGCGCGCATTGGCATTGCTGCCCCAGCTGATTCCGGCGGACGTCACGTCTACTATGGGCATCGCCAGCTTCGTAGACGCGGCATTGCTCTGCCACAACGCGTACACGGTGGTGCTTTCCGCAAACACGGTGTTTTCCGTCACTCTGTAGGACAGCTCGCCGTCAAACATCACCCACCAGCCTCTGAATGTGTGACCGGTGCGCGTGGGCTCTGCCAAATCGTAAAGCCTGCCTGCGATGGTGGTCTGACTTTCCATAGTGGGCGCGGTTTCGTAATTCAAATCGAAGTCAACGGTAAATTCGGACTTGCCGAATACGGGCTCCACCCAACGCGCATACAGCGTGGTGTTGCCTGTGACGGTATCCGATTCAAATATAAACGGCTTGGTATATTCTTGGTCCTTATACCATCCGATAAACTCCATGTCGCCGTTTTCGGGCGTGGCAGGTCTTGCTATAGTCTTGCCGTTGATTACCTTAACGGGCGCAATAGCAGTACCGGAGCCTACGTTAAACGTGACGGTATATGTAATCCTCTTGGTAAAACGAAGCGCCGCATTGTTCTCGCCCATGTTGACGGTGAGAATGTCATCGTTGAGCACGGCAGTATATTGAACGTCGCTGAACTTGAACGTAAGATTGCTGCCGGACACGGTGTAGGTACCGGTCTTGGCAGAGTCGGCAATCAAAATCGTCACCGAGGTTACGTTGTTCAACGTGATCAAATACTCGCCGTCGTCGGCGTCGTAATAATAAACGCCGGTCTCCGGCCCTTCTGTAGGCTTCTTGGTTGTGGTCTTCTTGCTGCTGCCGCACGCTACAAACAAGGCGCCGACAAAAGCCGCCACAAAGACAAGAAGTACGTAGAGTAATTTAGGTCTTTTCATATAGGCCTCCTAAAAATTTGCTAAGAAAACAAAAAAGGCAACGCAAAAACCTGCGACGCCTTTGTCACTTCCTAGCAGTATAACACACAGAATTCTTTTGTGTCAAGCGTTTTATATGTTTTTAATATACATTTTTATGCTTGCGCCACTGCGCCTTTTTAAAGATGTTCACTCCGACCGACAATAATTCCGAATTAAAAATGACCGACGTAACCGTCGATCATTCCAAATTCTTCATTCTTAATTATTTAACAAACCACCCGTTGAGCCAGCAAATCACAAGACCGATTGCAAGCCCGAATCCGACAAGCACTGCGAGGATGCGCGGCGCGTAGGCGGCAAACCAAGCCCTGACCATCGCCCAAAACTCCTTGCGCGTGGGCTTGTCCTCGTCCGCTACTTTTTTGTCGGGCTTACCCGGCTGATACCAGGGCAAGCCGTCTACGTTCATGTCGACAATCGTTCTGCCGTCATCGTCGTCGTATTTTTTCTTGTCTTTTTTTGCCATTATTATAAAAGTGGTTTTGAAAGCTCCGTCGCGCGTCAGACGGGCAACAGGTGACCAGTCTATGAATAGAGTGTAGACCCTCCCTACATGACCGAACCGACTTGGAACACGTAGCCCGTATCACGCGATGAATGTGCTTTCATAGTATCAATCTTGCGGATAAAGGTGACAAGCGCACATATGCCCGTTTCCGTAATCCTTGAACTTTGGCTCGACGTGCTTGCAAATTTCCATGCACTTAGAGCATCTGGTGTGGAACTTGCAGCCCTTGGGCGGATTTGCCGGGCTGGGAATATCGCCGTGCAGGATTATTCGGTTGCCCTTGTAGTGCGGATCGGGCACGGGCACCGCGGATAATAGCGCCAGCGTGTACGGATGCATGGGGTTGTCGAAAATTTCCTTTTTGTCACCGAGCTCCACAAAGCTGCCGAGGTACATGACGCCCACCCTATCCGATATGTGCTGAACAACGCTTAGGTCGTGCGAGATAAACAGGTACGTCAAGTTCATTTCGCGCTGAAGGTCCTTAAGCAAATTAATGACCTGCGCCTGAATGGACACGTCAAGCGCCGAAACGGGCTCGTCGCACACGACAAACTTGGGCTTGACCGCGAGCGCCCTCGCAATGCAAATGCGCTGACGCTGTCCGCCCGAAAACTCGTGGGGATATCTGTCAAAGTAAAAATCCTGCAATCCGCACTTGCGCATAATGTCAATTACGTAATCGCGGTACTCCTCTTTGGGCACAATGTTGTGCACCTTGACCGCCTCGCCGATAATCTGACCGACCGGGCTTCTCGGCGGAAGGCTGCTGTACGGATCCTGGAATATTATCTGCATTTTTGTGCGGAACTTGCGCAATTCGCTCGGCTTGAGCTGCGTTATGTCCGTTCCCTCAAAAATGACGTTGCCGCTTGTTATGGGGTGCAGGCGAAGGATGGATCTTCCCATCGTGCTCTTGCCGCAGCCGCTCTCACCCACTATGCCGAGCGTCTCGCCGTACTTCATGTCAAAGCTGACGCCGCTCACCGCGCGCACGTATGTCTTTTTATGGACAAGCTTGTACTTAAACTTTTTAGCGGGCTGCGCCGCGTTTTGCTCGCTCTCCGCTGTCGGAGCTTCCTCAATCGGCGCGTCTAACTCTGCGTTGTCCGCTTGCTCGGATTGTTCCGCTCCCTCGTTTTCGCCCTCGGGCTGAACGCCTACGGGCTCTTTGACGAGCTTCCATTCCTTTTTGGTCAGGAAAAACTTTTTAAGATCTTTGACCTCCAGTATTATATCGGAGGAGTTCGCCTCGGGCGCTTGCGCTTCGGGCTCGGTGATAACGTCGTTTTCGCTGTTAAGCTCTTGCTCTTCCATCAGTCGTTACCCTCCTTTGCGCTCGATTTTTTTGCCTTTGCCGCCGTTTTGGTCGGCTTTTTTTCAACAATCTTCACCGTCGGCTCCTTTTTTGCCGTCGGCTTCTTTGCAGCCGATTTTTTAGCGGCACCGGAACCGGTGGACGCCGACTTCTTGGCAGCCGGCTTTTTGGCAGCAGTACCTTCCTTTGCCGTCGATTTTTTAGCGACGCCGGTAGATGCGGGCTTCTTTGCAGTAGTCTTTTTGGCAGTGCCGGACTTTGCGGTAGTCTTTTTTGCGGCGCCGGACTTAGCCGTGGACTTTTTGGTCGCGGTCTTTTTTGCCGGCTTTTCGGTCTCTTCGGCTACAGCCGCCGATTCGTCCTGCGGCGCTGTATCTATAAGTTCTGCGCTGTTGTCCGCTTCGATTGCGACCGTTGCCTCTTTTTCCTGTTCCGCCTTGCGCTGCGCTTCGAGCTTTTTGTACTTTTCTTCCGCCAAATAGCACGCAACGCTGTGCGTGGGCGTAACCTGAACAAGCGGCGGATACTCGCCGTCACAACACTCCCTGCACTCCTCGCAGCGGTCCTTAAAGTAGCAGTATGTCGGCATGTTGATGGGGTTGGGGACCTGGCCTTTTATGCTGTACAGCTTGTCGGTGTCCTTGTTGATGACAGGCTTGCTCTTTTGCAGACCGACGGTGTACGGGTGAAGGGGCGTGTCGAATATGTCCTCGACAGTGCCCTTTTCTATTACCCTGCCGGCGTACATGACCACTACGTAGTCCGCCATGCTCGCAATGACGCCGAGGTCATGCGTAATCAGCATGATGGAGCCGTTGATCTTGTCCTTGATTTCTTTTATTAAATCCAAAACCTGCGCCTGAATGGTGACGTCAAGCGCGGTCGTGGGCTCATCCGCAACGATAAGCTTGGGGTTGCAGGCAAGCGCCATGGCTATCATAATGCGCTGACGCATACCGCCCGACAGCTCGTGCGGATAGCTTTTGTAGACTATTTCCGGCATGGCGATGCCGACAAGATGGAGCATTTCCATCGTGCGCTTTTTGGCTATTTCGTTGTCCGCGCCGGGCGTGTGAAGAAGAACGACCTCGTCCAGCTGATTGCCTATGGTAAACAGCGGATTGAGGCTGGTCATCGGCTCCTGGAAGATCATGGCGATCTCCTTGCCGCGAATGCGCCGCATAGCATTGGTGGGCATTTTGGTTATGTCAAAGACCTTGTCCTCCATCTCGAACGCGGGGAAGCCGTTTCCGTCCACCGCCTGGACGTTTTCCATAACGGGCTTTCCGTCCTTATCGAGCACCTGTCTGCCCTTTTTGTCCAGCTTGGGCGCCTTTTTAATTACGCGCTCGCCGTCCACTTCTTCGTATTCCCAAATGGGAATGTTGTTGCCGTTTTCGTCCTTTTTGTAGTCCTGGGAATTAAAGCGTATTGCGCCGTCCACAATCTGACCCTGCGGCGCCTGGACAAGCTGCATGACGGAAAGCGACGTGACGGACTTTCCGCAGCCGCTTTCGCCGACAACGCCGACAACCGAGCTTTTGGGAATGTCAAACGAAACGCCGTCCACCGCTTTGGACACGCCTGCGTCGGTAAAGAAGTAAGTGCGGAGGTTTTCTATCTCCAAGATATTGGAGTTGTCACGCATTTGCGTAACATATTCGCTCTCTTCCGCCTTGCGCTGTTTTCTTTTTTCGTACATGCGCGTAGTCTTGCGGTTGTCACGCGAGATCTTGCGCGCCTCCTTGCCGGAAATATAATGGGGGTCGTCCTTGTGCGTAAAGTGATTGTACCACGCCTTGACCCTTGCGATAAACGGTTTTTTCTCTGCCATGGTCCTACCTCTTCATCTTGGGATCGAGCGCGTCACGCAAGCCGTCACCGATAAAGTTGAAGGCAACTACGGCAAGCACTATAATAATACCCGCAGGCAGCCATTCAAGTACGTATTTACCCAATACCTCTATATTGCCTTGCGTGGATCTGCTGACCATCTGTCCGAGCGAGGCCGTTTCCGGAGCCGCGCCAAGTCCCAGATAGCTGAGAGAGGCCTCGGTCAAGATGGTTCCGCCCAAGCCGAGCGTCATGGAAACTATAAGCTGCGGCATGACGTTTGGCACAAGATGCTTAAATATCTTGCGCGTACTGCTGAATCCGAGCGCGTCCGCCGCAACCATGTATTCCTGTTCGCGCAAGAACAATATTTGTCCGCGGACAAGCCTTGCCGTGCCCGTCCAACTGAGCAGCGTCAGTACGCCCATCATAAAGTACACTCGTAAATCCTGCGGCAAATCCAATCCGTTGTAGATGGCGCCTATGATAATAAGTATGGGCAGCGACGGTATGCAGTTCAGTATATCGACGATACGCATGATAATCATGTCCACCCAACCGCCGAAGTACCCGGCAAGTCCGCCGAGAATAACGCCTATGACGGTGTAGACAAGCACTACCATAAAGCTGAGCAAAAGCGACATGCGTCCGCCGTACATTATGCGAACAAATATGTCATAGCCGGATTTATCGGTGCCGAGCACATGAAGCGCGCGTTTGCCGGTGCTTTTTACGCCGTACGTAAAAGCGTCCGCACTTGCATTTAAAATTTCGGAACGGTTGGAATCTATTATATAATAAGGAATGAGGTTGCCGTCGGCATCGTTAGTTTCTTTGTACTGGTTGTTCTGTGTAACCTGCTGTGCCGGGGATCTGTCAACCTCTGTTTCGCCCCAAGCGACAAATACGGGACCCAAAAAGGAGAATAAAAATATCGCCAAAAACACCGACAGTCCAACTACGGAAAGGCGCGAGCGGAAAAACCGCTTGATGACAAGCTTCATCGGCGACACTATGCGCACACGGTCGGCAAGCGATTCGTCGGGCTTTTTTTCCGCAGCGGCTTTGGGACTGCCGACGGGATCGGCGTCCAATGCGACAGACGCCGCGGCGGAAGAAGTCTGTTCCTCCACTACAGCCTTTGCCACGTCTTGCTCTACAGGGACTTCGGCTTCCGTGATATTATCAACAGACATTTCGTCCGTGATATTTTGTGTTTCTTTATCTGCCATTGTTTATCCTATTTGCTGATCTTGATGCGAGGGTCTACAAGCATGTAAGCTATATCGGAGAGCAATGTACCCAAAACCGTAAGTATCGCTATAAACATGTTGTAGCCCATAATAAGCGGTATGTCGCCGGCATTCAACGCCTCATATACTACATTACCTATACCGTCAATTCTGAACACCTGCTCCAATATCAGCATGCCGCCGAAAAGGCTGGGAATGATGCCCGCGGTCATTGTGACGATGGGTACCATGGTGTTGCGGAATACGTGCTTATAGACCACCTTGTGCTCGGAGAGACCCTTTGCCCTAGCAGTGCGTATGTAGTCCTGGTTGAGCACCTCCAAAGTGTTGGTGCGCGTGTGCCGCATGAGTCCGCCGATGGAGCCGATTATTATAGCTATCATGGGCAGAAGCATGTGGTAAATTATGTTCATGAATTTGCCAAAGCTATTCCCCGTCCAGTCTACCGTGGCGTCAAACATGCCGCCCGGCGGTAACCACCCGAGCTGCGTGGCAAATATATAAAGCAAAAGATAGGATAGGAAGAAGGACGGCAGCGAAATGCCTATCATCGCAAATACCGAGGTTGTATAGTCGACCGCGCCGTACTGCTTGGTGGCAGCCTTAATGCCGAGCGGAATTGCGATTAAAAACTGAAAAATATACGCGACAATTGCTACGCCGAAGGAAATCCACATATGATCGAAGATAACCTTGGTAACAGGATCTTCGTACTTGAAGGAAAGCCCCAAATCCCCGGAAAGCGCGGACGTCAACCACTTCCAGTATCCCACCGGGATGCTGGAAGTAAGCCCGTACGAGGCTTTAAGCTCGTATAATTGTTCATACGAGATATCGCCGTGTTGCAGCTTGTCGGCAAACTTGTTATCCAAATAGTCTGTGGGGAGTAGCCGCATCAGACAATAGAGTATCATCGACACCAACAAGAGAATAGCTATTGAGTATAAAACTCTTTTGACTATATACTTAACCATATGTCTTCCTAAAAGTAGTTAAAGCGGATTTATTTTTCGTTAAAGCTCACTTCCCAAATCCTTGAAAGCGGCGACTGATAAGTGCCTACCTTAGAGCCGGTGAACATGGTGGACTCGTCAAACACGCCCTTGCGCCATACGTAGTACACCTTTCTCTGATAGGTCGGGAACTCTACGGCAAGCTGCATAAGCAGGTTTTGCGCCTCGATATAAAGCTCCTTGCGCTCGGGCACAGTGTTGTATTCCCTCGCCTCCTCTATCGTTTCCGCAAGCTTGTTGAGGATGTTCTTTTCGTAATCGGTGCTCTTGTTGCTCTTTAAGAAGCTGTAGCCCCAAGCGTTGATACTGGTCGCCTTGGAATCCTTGTGGTATACCTGATACATATCGGGGTCGGAGGAGGAGCTCCAAGCGGCAGCCCATACGGTAAGCTCGCCTGCGGCAAGCAGGGACAGCGCACGGGAGTCCTGCTTAAGCGTGATTTCAAAGCCGATCTCGTTGAGGATTTCCACCGAGTTTAACATCATGTTGTATGCCGGGTGGTCGTCCGTGTTGCCCGCTATGGTAAACGTGTAACGAAGCGATTGTCCGTAGGTATTGTCATAGAGCTTGTTGTTGCGGTCGAGAGTGCAGTTGCCCTTGTCCTTATCAAGCACATAGGACTGCGCAATTGCTTTGGCGGCCGCACGCTTTTCCGCGGCAGTTCTATTGTCAGTGCCTTCCACCGCACCGCCGTACGGATAATAATGATAGTCGGTGTAATCGCTGAACGCAGTTTCGTCGTAGTAGTCCTTGAGCGTCTTGGACATGGGACGACGTATGATGGAAGCGTTCTCGTTGCCGCCGTAGTAGTCTACGCAGTAGTCGGGATCGAGCGTCGCCATTATCGCACGGCGCACCCACAAATTGGGCACAAACCGCGCGCTTACTCCTATATAGCCGTAACCGAGGTTATCCGCGCTTGCGTAGCTCAAGACATTGCTGTCGGCGCCGCTGAGCTGACCCAACACCTTAACGTCCATGGAGGGCGATCCGTAATAGACCTGACCGTTTTTAATGCTGCTGTAAAGCATGTTGCCGTTGACAACCTGGTAGCGAAGCTTTTGAATTTTGGGCGCGCCCAAAAGGAAGTTGTCGTTGCGCTCAAAGTATACTACCGTATTGCTTTCAAAAAAGTCGGTTTTGGTTTTTGCGTCCTTGCCGTTGCTTGCGGCCGCTTTATACGGACCGGCGCCGAGCGGCAGGTGGTTTTGTCTTATCTTGTTCATGAATGTGGAGTTGGAGAATTCAACGCCGAAGTAGGGATTTTCATTCTCCAGGTTTCCGTAGCCGGTTTTTACCTTGTCCCAAGTGGGCGAATAGTAGTGACCGGGCGCAACGGTAAATCCGAAGTTCTGTATGGCCTTGGGGTCCAAACCGTTTATCGTTATGTGCAAAACGTCGTAAGATTTAGGGTTGCCGGCTTTGTCCTTTAGCGTAATGGTGCCGCCCTTTCCGTCCGGTATAGAAGCCTTTTTCTCCTGTATTTCTATACCGCTTATGGTTTTTACCTTAAGACCGCCGAGCTTTTTCACCTCGCGCTCGATAACGTCCGAACGCACGTACTCGCGGAAGGTGTTGGCAGTTGCGTAATATGTGATTACGTCTGACAGCTTTTTCTTATATTCTTTTACAATGTCAAGGTTTTCGTTTTTGAATTCGCTGAAGTAGGAGTTGTAAACATAATCCTTTAACAAGTTTCCGTCATGCTTACCGTGGCAATATCTATGCTCCGTCTGATTGTTTTGGTCCAGACCGCAATAGGAGTTTATCAAATAGTAGTACTGCTTATTATCGGACGTATATGTCAGCGTAGGCTGTATAATGCCGTAGCTTACCAAAAACGCCTGCCAGTTTTCCGTGATAAGCGGATTGCCGTTTCTGTCCTTGTACCTGTCATAGTCCTTGGCGACGTCCTCGATTGCCGCGGCGCTGTTCCAGTCGTCGTTGATTTCTTCCTTAAACATTTTCTGGATCTCTTCGATATCGCTGAGTATGACCTCATCGTCGTCATAGGGCTCGAAGTCCTGCAAATCCTCCCAGCCGGATCTGTCGTCGTCAATCCAGTCGTAGATTTTATTGACGCGCGCTTCCGTCATAGTGGCGTAATATCTGTTGGTGGCAGCGGCCTCTTGCGCGTTGGTGGTTTGAGCACGGTACGCCGAAAGACCTTTTATGTTAACGGAATACATGGTGTTGGATCCGTTGTACGCGGGGTCGAGATACATGTATATGTTAAACAGCACGTCGTCCTTTGTAAGCAGCACGCCGTCGCTGAACTTTATGTCGTCCTTAAGCGCAAAGTAGTAGTCGGTGTAGAAGTTTGCGTACTGCGCGTCACCCACCGCGCTTGCGTTAATGTCCGCTCTTGTGCCGGTGGTTACAACGCTGAATTCATGCGCCACGCAAGGCTCGTTCCAATCGGCAATAAGTGCGCCCTTATCGTCGCTGGAAAGCATACCTATCTGCGTCTGACCAACTATCTCACCGTCGGAACCGGACGTGTAAAAAAACGGATTGAAAACACCGTCAAGTACGTCGGTAGCCAAAACAAGCGGCGACGTCTTGTTGGAAAGCTTTTTGCTGTTGCCGCCATTGGTTTTTTGACAGGCGACAAGCGGCGTGGCCACAGTAACAGTGCCCACAACCAACGCAAGCATTCTTGCTAAACTACGCTTGAATTTATTCATAATGTCCTCCTAAACTTAAATTTTTAATACTTCGGACTTTTAGCCGTTATTTTGCGTCACTTCCACGCTGAATCTGTTTCTGTCGGCGTTTACCACAACCAACTTAACAGAGTATACCGTTCCGCCTTCCGCAGTAACAGTGTAAGTATTGGTACTATCATTATAGCTTATTTCGCCGGAGATTGCAACCGTTTGATAGGCGCCGTCGTCACCTTTACGTTCCATGCCGTAAATATCGGTAAGCGTCATCTTGCCTTCGGCGTCTTGAGTATACTCAAAGTACACGGCATACTCGGACTTGGAATCGGAGACGGAAAGCGTGCGAGTAACCTCGCCCACCAAGTCTTCGCCGTTTTCCTTTACGCGAGCAAAGTAGTTGACGTTGTTGGAGGAAGGAATCTTGTAAACGTCGCCGTCCTTCTCTATATCGCCTCTTATGCGCAGCGCACTGTATTCGTCGCCGTCCTTGGCGGCAATGCCGTACACCTCGCCTACAGTCACCGTATCCCCGTCCTGCGTGTACTTGGCATATACGGCATACTGCTCATCCGCAGTGAAAAACGCCTTGGACGCAACAACCGACATCTCGCCCGCGCAGTTTTCTATTTTTGCGCCCCGATCCGTACCGATAAATTTATCTATAAAAATGTGGTCAAAGTCGGTAAAGCCCGCGGCAACGGTGTAATCTATCTTGCCCGTCACATGCACGTTTGTAAGCGTTGCGCCCTCTTGCGCACGGCCTGCAAACAAGCCCAAAACGTACTGCTGAACACGAGGTTGGGATAGGTCCAGCTGCAGCGTCGCGTTTTCAAACGTGATATTGCTTATTTTGGCTTCCCCGTCTATTTCCTTGAAAAGTCCGAAGAAGTAATCGGAGTTGCTGCTCGCGCTGCGCGATATCTTTAGGTTTTTAATTGTCTTTCCGTTGCCCAAAAATTCGCCGCTATACTCACCCGGCAAAGTAAGGGTCTGGGTTTCCGACAGGTCGTTCATGTCTACGTCCGCATACATATAAATGTTGGTCCCGGACACAAAGCTGAAGGAAAAGAAATCGGTAGCCTTTTTTATAACCTTATAGTCGCCCTTTATTGTCTTGCCCCAGACGTCAAGGGTCAAGCCGTCCGCAGAATCGGCAAAGCGCTCGTTTTCAAGCGGCATGGGCACGCTTTCTATAAGCTCGTTCCCATCCCTGTCGTAGGAGTAGTCTATAAATGTATATTCCTCGTCGGTGAATGCCGATTTGGTAACAGACGTCGGAGTGCCGTCGGGATTGCGCGTCACTTCCCTGGTCTTTGTCAGAGCGTAATCCTCGCCGTAGTGCAGGACCAATTGGTAGTTCTCCCACCACTCGGCAATTAGCGTTATGTCGCCGGTGGGAATGTCGTTGTCAAAGTCCCACGCCCTGCCGGGGATAAGGTTGCCGTCATCGTCGCGCAGCAGCTTGCCGTCCGCGTCCGTTTGAGCGAGAGAATAACGCCTAAACGAATATCCCGCACGGCCGGGCAGCACCAAGTCCTTTCCCATCGTCGAGGGATTGGGGACCTTGCTCCCCTCTTTCAATCGAATCTTTACCTGCGTTTTGTCGTTGGATTTGCCGCCGCCGTAATCGAATACCACGGCGATTTTATAGCCCTTGGCTATAACGTCGTCTTCGGTAAACTGATCGTCACCGCACGCGATAAGTCCCGGCACCAAAAGCACCGAAAGGACTGCAAGTATTGTCAGTAGAACTTTTCTACGTAATGAAGAGGGTTTTTTGTTCATTTGTTTACCTATATAGCCTCAAACTTGTCTGCAAGTGTGCCGAAATCAAAGTCAATGTATTCGCTGCGATAGAAGTCGAGCGTTGCCGCAAGAACTTTGATTTTTACGTCGTCCAGCCCGTTAAACGTGCTTATTCCGTTTTCGTCCTCTATAGTCGCGGCAATCTGGCTCCTTATTGTTACCAGCTCCAACGCCTTGCAGTTTTCAAATGCGTGCGCGCCTATCGTGTCGAGACGGGCGGACAATATCTCCACAGTCTTAAGCGCCTTACAGCCGCTGAACAGATAATCGGGAACGATATGAATGGCGGAGGGTATAACCATGGAAGTAATTGTTTCGCAGTCCGTAAACGCGTACGCGCCGAGCGATTCGAGCGAGGAGGACAACGTAATATTGCCCAGTACCTTGCAGCCGATAAACGCGGCCTCGCCTATCTCTATCACTGCGGAAATATCGCCTACGGTCTTTAAGCGGTAGTTCTTGTAAAACGCGTTGTCGCCGATGGAGGTGACGTTGCTCGTAAGCCCTACGCCCACAAGATATTGACAGTCGTAAAACGCGCCTTTCGCAACCACGGTGATAGTGGCAGGAAGCGAAACGGAGATTATGCTAGTCGCCTCGCCCGACCGATAAAACGCGTATTCGCCTATCTCGGTCACTGTTGTGCCGTCGTACTTGTTGGGCACGATTACGCTCGCGCTGTCGCCGGTATAGCCTGTTACCACGCCGTTTTCTATCTCTAACCCTTTGGTGTAGTATGTGGTGTACAACGAAATGTCCGAGGTAACAGTGCCAAACGTATAACTCTTTGTCATAGCCTCGTCGGTGTACCAGCCGGCGCTTATTATGTCGCTGCCGAAGAGCGAAGGTTCGGATATCACCGTGCTCTTTATCACCGGCACTTCGGATATGAGCAAGCCGTTGCCGTAATACGATATATAGGCATAGGTTGCGTCTTTTACCCAGGACGCATACAGCGTAAGATTTTCAACCGGGAACACGGTAAAGGTGTAGCTGTCCGTGCATTCGGCATCCAGGTACCAACCGCCAAAGGCATAGCCTGTTTTGGTCGGCTTGACAGACGGCATTGCAAACGCAGCGCCTACGTCGCCGTAAAGCTTGTACTCGACATCTCCGCCTGTAAACGTTCCGCCGTTGGCGTTAAGCTTGATTTCCACGCTCGCCTCGCCTATCCAGCCGGCGTAAATAGTAATGTCGTTTTTGGGCATCTTGGTGCCGAATGTGAATTTTTCGGTATAAGTAGTGTCGGTAAACCAGTCGTAAAATACGAACATTTCCTTCTTGGGCGTTACGGACGGACGGTTGATCTTTTCGCCGGCCTCCAGCTTGTACGAGGAAACAGGCGATCCTCCGCGCGTATCAAAGGTTACGGTGTACTTTGTTGCGTTTCCTTCGCACGAAACGAGCGTACTGATGAGTATAACCGCAACAATAACTATGACGGACACAACGCCGATTATCGCTGCCTTCAGATTGAACTTGGGCTTTGACTTGGCTGCGGGCTTAGCCTCGGCAGAGGTCTCCACCGCGGCCATGATTTCGTTCTCTGTTACGGGCTCCTTTTCGGGCTCTGCTGCGTTTTCTTCCACAGGCTCCTTTTCGGGCTCGACTTCTTCTGTCGCGGCTTCTTCTTCCGTCGCGGCGCTTTCCGTCACTATCTCGGTTTCCGTTTGAGTCTCTGCCTCGGTTACTGCTGCCGCCTCGGTCGCGGCTGCGGCTTCGGTCTCCGTCGTTTCGGTCTCCGTCACGACTTCGGTCTTGGGCTCGGTGTCGCTTTCTGCCTCGGGCTTACTCTCAGTCTTGGATTTGGCTGCGGTCGCAGACTTGGACTTGGTTCCGCTCGCGGACTTTGCCTTGGTTCCGGTTGCAGACTTGGTTCCGCTCGTGGACTTAGACTTAGCTCCTGCCGCAGACTTGGTTCCGCTCGTAGACTTTGCCTTAGTTCCGGTTGCGGACTTGGTTCCGCTCGCAGACTTGGACTTAGTTCCTGCCGCAGACTTTGTTCCGGTCGTAGACTTGGACTTTGCACCGGTCGCGGTCTTGGTCTTAGCCGTAGCCTTGGGCTCGGTGTCGCTTACAATATCGGTCTTGTTTTCGATTTTGTTTTCGTTTTCCATTATTTACGACCCCTCCTCTTGTTGATTTTTGACGCAAACACGGCTACAGCCACAATCGACGTAAGCCCGAACAGCGCAATCACAACACTGCGCATTGTGTCGGTTGTAACGGTGGCTGCCGTTCCGTACAGCTCCGCGTTAATAGCGGAAGCTACCGCGTCGGGTAGGCTGTTCTGTGCCGCCGTCAGTATGCTGTAGTAGTTTTTACCTTCTAGCACCGCATTGTAGTAATCTTTGTCTATCGTGACGCCGTTGTCGTTATAATCGCCGTACCTGCCGAGAACGATATACGACTGCACGGGGTTGAACATATTGTAGATGCGGAGCAGCGCCGCAATCTCATCCGCGTCCGCCGCGGTGGGACTTGCAGGCAGCGCCTTTACACGGTCGATAAAGTTGAGCGTGGCCAAAGTAGCATGGGCTTTATCGGACACTTCTATGTACTTGCCCACATACAGCTTCCAAATCCTGCCGGTAAGGTAGCCACTGTTGTTGGCGGGAACGGTTATCTTAAGGCTGCGCTCGGTCTCGTCCGACGAATCGAACACAAAGTTAAAGTTGTCGTATTGGTTCATGAACGTGTACAGCGGCGCGCCCCAGCGGTCTGTTACTATTTCGCCGCTTTCGTCGCGCTCGTATTCCACCCAGGATCTGCTCTCCAAGGTAGGCGCTTCCGTCGCGTTGATAACTATCTCGTTGAGCTTGCTCATGCCGCTCATAGCCGAAATACCTATCACCTGCAGGTACACGGGCAGCGTAAGCTTGGTGAGCGTGTCGTTGCCGGAGAAGGAGTATGCCGCAAGCCTTATCGTCCTGTCGAGCACGGAATATTCCGTTTCGTCGGTCTTGCCTGCGGGATACGCTATAAGAACGTAGTAATCCTTGTCGGTTACGGCGTAAAGCGCGCCGTACTTATCGGTAATAAACTTTTTATTGTCGGCGCTTACTTCGATTTTTGTAAGCTTTTCGGCACCGTTAAATACGCCGTCAACCACCTTTTCGAGGGTTGCGGGCAGTGTTACCGTTGTCACGACAGTGCCGGCAAACACCTCGCTGCCCATCTCCTTCACTTTGGGAAGATTGACGGTTGCAAGCTTAGTCGCACCGCTAAACGCCGAGCTACCCACATATTCCGCACCCGCAAGAGTTATAGCGGTAAGCGCGGTGCAGCCTGCAAACGCCCTATCGCCTATGTGCTTTGCGGCGGTAAGCGTGACGGAGCTGAGCGCCGAACAACCCGCAAACGCACCGTCGCCTATAGCGGTAGCGGCTGCAAGATTGACTGTGGTAAGACCTGTGCACCCTGAGAATGCGCCCTTGCCCACACTGCTTACTATAGAGGAGTTCACCGAGGTAAGCTTTGTGCCCATAAACGCATAATCGCCTATACGCACCGTGCGGTCGCCTGCCGAACTGCTGTTTGCAAGCTCTATCGTAGTGATATTTGTGTTGGAGAATGCACGCGCGCCGATATATGTCACGTTCTGCGGAATGGTTATCGCGGACAGTGCGGTATCCGCAAACGCTCTTGCAGGAATGCTTGTCAGCTTGTTGGACAGAGTTGCGGCAGTAAGCGCGACGCAGCCGGCAAACACGCCCTCGCCCATCTCTTTGACCGTGTTGGGCATGTTGACGGTTGCAAGCTTTGTGCAGCCGTTAAACATATTTGCGCTCAAGCTTGTGAGGCTTCCCAAGTCCACGGTAGTAAGATTGGTGCAGTTTGCAAATACGCCCTCGCCCAAATTCTTTACGTCGCCCGAGAACTTAACGGACTTAAACGAAACAATGCGCTTCTCCTTGTCGCCGCTGTAGTGCGTGTATTCGTCAATGCTCGCAAAGGCGTAGTTGCCGAGGTAACTGAGCTTAGCGGGTGCGGCAAACTCGGTTGTCGTCAACGCGCTGCAGCCGGCAAACGCGCCTTCGCCGATATACGTCGTGCTATCGGAGATGGGCAACGTTGTGATATCTGTCGCATAAAACGCATAGTCGCCTATGTACTTTACCTTTGTGCCTGTGACAGAAGTCAGCCGTATCATGTCCGCAAAAGCGTAAGATTCTATGTACTCTGCATTATTAAGGTTTACAGACTGCAAATACCACGCGCCGGAGAATGCACCCTTGCCCACCGTGACAACCGAATCGGGAAGAGTCACTCCGCTGTAAGGCGCTCCAAACGGGAAGGCGATAATCTTCTTCATCGCGCGGTCGTAAAGAATGCCGTAATCGTCGCTTGCAAGATACTTATTGCCGTCCTCGACAATAAACTTCTCCACAGACGTAAAGTAGGAAAGCGACGTGGCGTCTAAGTTTTCAAGCAATGCGCCGGACGAAATTTTTACGGTTGTAAGATTAAGGTCGTTGCCAAACGCCATCGAACCTATCTCCGTAAGCCCTGCAGGCAGCGTGACGGAAGGAAGCGCCGAGCAACCGAAGAACGCCATATCGCCGATACTGTAAAGCGTGCCGTTAAAGTTAATCTCGGTTAAGGACTTGCAGTAAAGGAATGCCTGAGCGCCTATGAAGTCCATGTCGCCCGTAAACGTGACCGTGGTCAAGTTTTCGCAGTATGCAAACGCCATATCGCCGACGGACTTGGAACGTATCTCAACCGTCTCAAGACCCGAACAACCGTAGAAGGAGCCCAAATATCCCCTTATAAGCGCGGGGGCAAAAGAGTTTAGCGTGGTGTTTTCGGGAATGACCACCGATTTAAGCGACGTGCAGAACGCAAACGCGCCGCCGCCCACCGTGCCCACGCGCGACAGGTCTATTGATTTAAGCTCCGTGCAGTACATGAATGCAGTCGAATCTACGTAAGTGCATTTTGAAAAATCCACTTCCTCCATTCTACAGCCATGGAAAGCAAGTCTGCCTATCGATTTAACGTTTTCCAGATTGATTTTTTCAAGGTGTCCCAAGAAAGTGGGTTCATCCGAATTGTCGTTCCATTCGACAAGCTGATAGAACGCATATTCCTCAAGAGTCTCCACCGACGAAGGCAACACAACCTCCGTTAGGTTGGGGCAGTTTGTAAACGCATAATTCATTACTATCATTACACCTTCGGGTATTATAACCTTTTTGATGTATTGATTGCCTTGGAATGCGCGCGGATAGATGTACACTATGCCGAGATCGTCGGGAATTTCCACAACGTTGTGCTCGACCTCGCCGTCCTCGTTGATCCAATCGCCGCCCCTGCCGGTATACGAGCGCAGATACACTGTTTCTACGATATATTCGTTAAGCACGCGCACGGATGTGTAGCCGGAAATACGGCTGCCGGATACGGTGGCGCGGATGGTGGCGGAACCGCTTTTTGCGGCAAAAATCTTGGCAGACATTCCGTCTTCCGCAATGTCTATTATGCTTACGTTGGAGCTGGTGCTCGTCCATTCCAGTTTGACGTCGCCTGTAAAGTTGTACGGCTTGGTCTTTGCGCCTACAACGGCATACTCGCCGCGCTCTAGGGAAAGCGTGTTGCTTTGCACCTCGATGGGGTCGCCGTTGGAATCCGTTATCAAATCGCCGTTTGCGTCCACCTTGTACATGTACATTTCTATGCCGGACAGGGCGATGACAGTGGGCTCGCCCTCGACTTTAATGGTAAAGCTAAGACAATGCGCGGTGTCTTTTTCGCTGAACTTGTCCACATTGGGGGTGTGCACGGTTATAATCGCACTGCCCTCTTTCATGCCTGTAACAAGTCCGCTGTTTCTGTCCACCTCCACGGTGGTGGGATCGGAGCTTTCCCAAATCAAATCCTTTGTCCAGTAGCCTTCTATATACACCTTGTCATTCTCGTCTACGCCGTCAAGCGTGTTGGCGCGGACGGTGATGTAATCGGAAAGATCTATCTGACCGTTGGGAACAACGGTGTACTCGTCGCGCGCAGTGCGCGTTTTGGTAATCTGAAGGTCCGTTTCTTCTGTGAGTACAATCTCAAAGGAACTCATATTTTTGGCGTAGTCGTATGCGGTGACATACAGCTTGCCGCCGTTGGCCTGGATCTGACTCCAGTACTGCGTTATATCCAGCGTGAGGGTGTTATCCCTGTTGAATTCGCCGTTGGCGGGAATTACGCCGCCTTTTGCCAATGTTGTAACGCCGGTGATGTAGTTGTTTTCATCTATACCCTCGTATGTATAAGCCGCATAGCACTGAAGGTAATGATTGTCGTACATCGTCAAATCAAGATAGTAGCGCGTACTGTTGCCCGAATTGTCCTTGCGAACGGCTACGTCGTTAAGCACGGGGGCCTCGTTGTCCACCGTGAACTCAAACGAGAACGTGTTTTTATTGCCGCAAGTGTACTCGCCGTTTTCGTCCTTCCAATCGAGATAGCAGGACATGCTAAACGTATACTTGGAGTTGTTGGGCAGGTCTAATGTTCTCATGTCAAGCTCTATCTTGACAAATCCGCCCGACTGCACTCCGCCGGAGGCGTGGGACTTTCTCGCGTTGTATGAGGTACCGCTCTTGACAAGCTCGCCCGTCGCGCTGCTCCTAATCTCCCATTCTATGCGTTTTGCGCCGCGGAACAGACCGGCGCCTATGCCGTACAGCAGATAGTCGCCGTCGGGGTTGGTCGTGAGCGCCGCAAACTTCTCCTGCGTCTCGGGCGCGGTATAACCCTCTGCCAAAAGATATGCAAACGACCCTATGCCCGTATAGCCTATTCCTTCGGACGCCGACGTCGATGCAAAGCCGGCAAACGGGAGCGAACCGTAAACGTCGGGCTTTAATTTTTCCTCGGCTATGACCGAATCGTCGGCATTGGACTCGCCCACCGCATACGCAGTGACGTCCAGCATGGGCGCGTCCGTCCAGTCGCCGTAAAACGCGACGTACGGAAGGTTGAGGTCTATGCCGTCCAAGTTGTTGCTGTCAAGCAGGATATAACCCTCTACAAACATTCCGTTGCGGAATGTGTCGTTAAGGTACTTCTTGTCGTTTGCGGAAAGCTTGACGGTGACGGTGATTTCGGCCTCGCCGTAACCGCTTACCGTAATGGAGTTGCCCTTTTGCGCAACCTTGCCCTTTTTGGCGGTGATGGAATACGAATTGGTCGTATCGTCAAACATGTACGCCTTTTCGGCTACAGTGCGCTCGTCTATGGACATGCTTTCCGTCATGACGTACGCGCCCATGTTGTAGCTGACCGCATTGTTCGAAGCGTTGACAAGGTTAAACTTCATCGTGTACACGCCGGTACGGCCCGGATCGTCACCCAGCGAAAGCTTGGGCTTGTTGGAGCCGTCGACGGTGAGATAAGCCTTTGTGTTGATGGAATGAGAGATATCGGCAATACCGGCGCCCTGCTTGCGCGGCGAATAGGGATTGCCGTACTCGTTTCTTACTATTGTACCCGTGCTCATCATGCGGCTGTACGACTCGTCTCGGGTCTCGGGCGCAGTGTATTCGGGGTTATGCTCCTTGACGTACTGACGGACGAGGATTAGCGCGCCTGCAAGGTTGGGGCAAGCCATGGACGTGCCGCTCAACTTGTTATACTGATCTCCGCCCGGAACAGACGAGTAAATTTCGCCGCCGTGGGCAGTGATATCGGGCACCAGCGTCAGATCGGGCAATACGCCCCAGCACGAAAAGTCGGACATAAACGGACCGGCAAGGAATTCCTTGGAAACCTTGATTATGCCGGCGCCGCTTGCGACAATGGGCTGCGCCAAATCCATGGAAACAAAGCAGCTGGGAATAAGCGGCTTTGTGCCTATGGACATGTTGACCGAACCCGAAATGTTGTTATAGCAGACAACGGCAATCGCGCCCTTGTCCATTGCTATCTTTATTTTTTCCTCAAACGAGTTATTGCCGCGCTTGATAACGGCGATTTTTCCGGTTACGTCAATGCCTGTATAGTTGACCGAAAGTCCGACGCCGGGCACTACGACATATTCGTACTCACCCTCCGCCTTATCACCGAGTAGCTCATCGACAAAATTATTGGAGTCGATCTTGCCGACAAGCCGAGACTCCGCAAAGTATATCTCGTGGTCGTCAACCATAAAGTACTTGGTCTTTACGCCGCTGACCGAACCGACGGAAAGCGACGCGGTGTACGATCCAGGCGAACCCACGGTGCCGGAATCGGGATTGGTGGCAAGGTTGGTATTGCCCCAGGTGCTGCCCTGTGCGGAAGAATATTCGTTGCCGGCAGCGACAACCAAGCATATTCCGGCGTCGTTGATAGAGTCGTAAATTTTGTTGATTTCTTCCTCGTCCACCTCGCGCGAGAATCCGCAAGACGAGCCGAGCGACATATTAATCGCGTCAACGCCGAGCGTGACAGCGTCGTTAAGTCCCGCCAAAATCCATTCGGTCTTTGCGCCCGAAGTGTAATCGGAGAAAACCTTCATCGTGGCGATCTGCGCGCCGGGCGCAACGCCTGTGATCTTGTCGGATTTGCCGGCGATTATGCCCGCGACGTGCGTGCCGTGCGCTTCACGCGGATACACGTTGTCGTCGCTGTCGGCGTAATCGTACGCAAACGGCAGCTTGCTCTTTAAGTAAAGGTCGTCCTCGTCGATTATCTCGCCGCGTGCCGCCGACATAGACGTAGCGGCAAGCATGGGAACAACCGCCGCAACGTCGTCCTTTGTCAGGGCGAGAGTATTGGGGTCAAGCTCCATATCAAACACTTCGTGGGTGTAGTCCGTGCCGGTATCGGCAACCGCAACAACGGTGCCCGTTCCGTCATAGCCGACGCCCGACGAATTGAATATACCGGTCTCGTACACGTCTACGTAGTTTTCGGTTATCGTCTGCGGCGCAAGATATGTGTTGGAAAGAATGACTTTATCCACATACTTGTTGTCGCGAATGGCGTTCACGTCGCCGTATTTAACGGTGGCGGAAAAAGCATTGGTTATTGTGGAATACTCAAAGCCGTAGCTTATTATGTATTTGGAAACGCTTTCCTTGGCAAGATCGCGTTTGGCATTTAGCTTTTCAAGGTTATCCTTGCCCTCTTTTGTCGCCATAGCCTCGGCTACCGACATGTTCTTAGCGGTAGCAAACTGCATCATGGGCGTGCCGCCTACCGTCACAATAACGGTGACTTCGTCCGACGGTGCGGGCGTGCCCGCCGTGGCGGCATGAGACTCGACCGAGGAATCGGAAAGTGCGTAATCCTCGCCCGCGAAACCGCTTTCGGCATTGCTGTACGAAATATTAACTCCGTTGGAGCCGACCGACGCCGAGGCGGCGCCGGACGAAACGTTTAATACAGGCGCTGAAACAAACTGCAATGCCAAAACAAAGCACATGAGCGCCGCGGTAATCAAGATTATCAGTTTTCTGCTAAATGATTTTCGAGCTTTTGTTGTCATTGATACTCCCTCTCGAAGATGTCATACGCCTGCCGAAACATTGTTGCAATGCTGTATGACAGTGACAAAATCGGACGGTCATATAGTATTTTACCAAAGTTTCCGATAAATTGTCAAGTTGGTTATTCTTGCCCGACTCCACAGCCGAGCAAAGCGGCCTTACGCCGCAAGCGCGTAAGAAGCGTCGTCTTCCTCTTCGTCATCGTCCTCGTCCGGCTGCGGATACCTGGGGTCCTCCTCGTCAAGGACGGTAAACTTTCCGTCCTCAATGGCAACCACCATGTACACATATCCGTTGTCGCCGAGATAGACCATCTCCACTATTATGGCGTCGTCAACTGTGTTTTGCACCTTTGCGTAGGTGACGCTATGCTGAACGCCGCGTTCGTCCACGTATACGCCGCCGTTGAATCCGTCGAAGTAAAGCGAGGTGTAATTGTCGCCGTTGAACACGCCGGCGGCAAGATAATACAGATTGAAGTCCGCAAAGGATATGGTGTAGTCGGAAGCCTGTGTGCCGGTTCCGCTTCTATACAGTCTGAACACCGAAATAATAACGGCGTTGTTGTTGGAATCGATGATGTAGAACACAAAGAAGTTTTCCTGGGATATGTTATAGTATACGGAATATCCGGACAGCATTGTGTCGCCGCTTTCGTCTTCCACCTCGCCGGTAATCAGGTATGCAATGCCGTATCCGGTGAATCTGACTTCTTGTATTTCTTTGCCGTCGCCGAATATGTCGCCGCTTCCGTCCGTGCATGCAAACACGCCGTAGCTGGGCGCCGTGACGGTGCCGTCAAGAAGGACCAGCCTGTATTGACCGGAAACAGAAACGTAGGCGAAATAATAGGTATAGCCGTATGTAGAATCCCTAAACGTGATAACTCCGGTACCCTCATCACGTGTTACAGTTCCGTACATCGTTCCGGTCGCAGTCATCAACTGAGCGGAATATCCGTCGCTGATCAACGCTGCCGCGTAACCGGATGCCGTGGGGGAAGTGTAAACATAAGCGGCAACCTCGTACATCTTGACGATAAACGCCGGCAAGCGTTTTACGGCGTCGTTGCCGATTGCAAACAGGAAGCGCACCTCGTCTTCCTCGCCCTCATTGGCTATAAAGCAGAACTCTCTGTAATCCGTATTTGTGGTGCGGTAGTACTCGCCTGTTATAGTCTCGTCGTCCACAATATATTCGGCTTTGGCAAACTTAAATTTCTTCTTTATCGGACTGCCGTTGGGATTAACGCCTACGACAACGTCTTTCGACTGATAATTCTCGGCATAGAGGATCATCATGTTGTCGCTGTTGTCTATTTGCACCCAAGTGCCTGCCTCGCTGCCGACCTCGCTAAACGATTCTACATTGCCGTCGCCGTCGAATTTAAGCCTAAAGGTAAAGTAGCCTGTCTCCTCCTCCCCGTCTACAGTAGTGTAAGAGAGAACAAACAAGTCCTCGGACACGGTGTAGCTACCGGAATAAACCACGCCTTCCTCGTCGGTGTATGTGGCAACCACGTTTTCGGGATCTTCCCTGTTAAGCGCAAGCGTGCCCACGCCGGCGGTCGTGACAGACGTATTGATGCCGTCACCGATATTGATTTTTCCGTTCTCTTTGTCGGTAGGAGCCGCGGCGATTGTAAATGTGAAGTCGCCGTAAATGCTGAGCAATCTCGCGTTGTAGTAGGAAGCGCAGCTGAACTCGGAATAGGAATACACGCCGGAGCTAAAAGCAACCGTTCCCATCGAATAGTACACAATAGACGCCGATGTCGCGCTGTATTGGATATAGCCGACAATGGCGTAGTTGTCCTCGAGCAGCGCCACCGCAAACAAGTATTCCGCATTTAGCGTTATGTATTGACCGAGCATGCGCTTAAACGACATAACGCCATCTTGTTCAACGCCGACAAACCTTATGGTTTCCGTAACCTCCTCGTCACCGCTGCCATTTATAACGCTGAACGTGACGAATATTATGTTGTCATTCATCTGAGCAAAGGTGTAGCTGATCGCCTCGCCTTCCTCGGGCGTTGCCGTGCCGTAGCCGTCAAGCGTGTACGTTACTTCGTCCACAGTGATTGTGTATCCGGCTAATCCGTCGTTAACAGATACGGCGGAGAAGCACGGCAGCGACGACCCGTCGCTGAGATAGCCAGTGGCCTCGATAAATTTGAACTGTCTGAAGTTATCTATCGTAAGCCGTGTTCCGTATGCTAAATAAAAGATGTAGAAAACTGTGTCCGCAGCTTCCTCAAACGACTCGTCTGCGATAAACTCGTAAACATCGTTGCCGTCTTTGTCGGTGCCCACCTTGCTGTAGGTGCCGCCGAACATGGTGATCATTTTCAAATCGTATTCGTAAATACCGAGGAAGGAATCGGCAACGGGCATGTTGAACGCAAACTTGGCGCTTGTCTCGTCAATCAACCTCAATCTGTAATACATATTATAATTGCCGAGACCCATAATGGGACGGGACTCGTAAGCTCCGCTCAGCGTTTTGAACACCAAAATATCCTCGTCGTCAACCGTCTCCGTGTCAAGGAAGAACACGTATTCGCCACCGCTTGTGTAGACGTGAAGCTCGCCGAGGTACAGGTCAACGTTGTATTTGCCCGTCACGGTCTGCTTTTGATTTTGGCTGTTGATAAAGGTGTATTTTGCGCTTTCGGCGTATACACCGTAACCGTCAAGCTCAATCTTGGCGGTGGTATCCGCATTCTTGTAAGCGTCCCAATCGTCAACCGACGTAGCGGGCTTTGCGTACAGCGTGCCCTCCATGCCGTCGTTAACGGCATATACATAGTATATAGGGTTAGCCACGCTGCCGTAGTTGACGCTGCTCTTTATAAAATCCATGTACGTTGTTCTGACGTAGCCGTTTTTGTAAAGGGAGATGCAGCCGTGCTTAACGTCGGAATTGCCCTCGCTTTCATATACGTAATAGTAGCCCGAGGTTACGACGCCGGTTAAGGAGCTGCTCGACATTGTAATGGAGGTGAATCCGCGGTTAACCGTAGTAACAATGCCGTAGCCGTTCAATATCATATACGAATTTCCGTCCAGCTTGTTGCTTTGGGTAAGCTGATAGCGCACGCCGTACATGCTGTCGTCGCGGATCTCGAACACCGGCACAACGTCGCCGTCATCGGTTTCGCGTGCGGCCAGTCTGAAGTGGAAAGTAAAATCGTTGTCGCCGACAAACATCAAGGAGTCGCCGTCGTGGTCGTACGAGAGCGTGCCGTTTTTAACAGCGCCTTTGGCGTCGGTATAAACAAGATCGCCGTCGGATTTTACCACAAGCTGGGCGACGTCGCTTATCTCGTTTTTGATGTTTACGTATTGATAGTTGTTGTCGTTTTCTTCCAGCACAGTGGTTATGCTGTTGAGCTTGTATGTAGTTGAATCCGCAAGATCGAGATAAATAAAAGTTTTGGAGTCAAGGTCCACAATGCCGCGGAGGAACACCGTATCACTGTCGTTCTTGAATGAAAACTCGTGAGTGGTCTCGTTGTATGTGCCCTCTACCTCAAAGTAGGCTTCGCCGGTGAACGCACGGAACCGCTCAAGCAGCACCGTCTTAGCGCCGTTGGTTCCGTCCATAATGTAAATGAAGTCGGTGGAATCTCCGCTTGCGTCGACAAGCCCCTTGTTCCAAACCGCGTACAAAGTGGTTCTGGCTTCCACCTTAAAGTTCTGTCCGACAAAGTATTCGGCCTTGCCGTTTGCCGTCTTTGACCAACCGATAAAGCGGTAGCCCACCGCCGAGAATTTGCACTCGGGCACCGGAGAGTTCACCCCGTAACCCTGCGTGATATCGGACATTTCACCACGCACGTCTTCGTTGGGCAGGTTGTGATTGAACACTATCGTTATATCTCTGAAGTTATAATATACGTCATATACGTTATCGGAAGCGCTGACAGTCAACGCAACGGTTGCCGCCTTGTCATCCTTGTCGTCATTGATTGTATAACCGGTATAACTTGAAACCGGAATCATATCGCCGACGTAACCCTCTCCGGTCTTGGCGGAGGGCTTGGAATACGAGTCGGCGCCGTACTCGGTCTGCTTGTATTCATTTACGGTATAGCCGACCTTGTACTTTGCGACAACGGTTATATTGGACGCAGGCATAACAGCGTCGCTCGACGCGGAAAGCTCCGCATTGCTGTAGTACCACGCCGCAAACTTAGAATCACCCGCCGCAGTGGGAACGATGTCTGACACAAGGTCGTACAGTTTGCCGCCCGCACGCACACGTTTGGTTTGGACTTCCGCCGCAAGCGAGCCCGCACCGGCATCGAATGTTATGATATAGCGCGAGGAGAAAACGGCATAATACGTTTTGCTCTCGGCGGGCATTTTTGTGGGCAATTCCACGATGCTGCCGTCCGGCTCGTCGCTCCAGCCGTCGAATTCAAGGTTGGCCCTTGTAGGGTTCTCCTTGTCAAACACGATCTTGCTGCCCGCGGTGGCGGTAATGGTATGGTACGGCGCCGTGCCGTTCATAAACGTCAGCGTGTACTTAGCCTTACTTGTGCTGTTGCTTTTGCTGCATGCCGCCACAACCAACGAAAGCGCGGCTATCACAAGCGCAACAACAGTCAAATAGATAAACTTACGTGCTCTTTTCATATTTACCTCTGTGACGGTGTCTGTATGCTTTGTTGAGTTACAATCCGACCCGCCGTTTCAGCGTTTTTCTACTGTTAAGACATAAAACCGTCGGATTTTTTAAACAACAATATCGGCTTTGGCTGACACCGTTGTCCTAAAACCAATACCGACACTTTTTCTATTATATAATTTCGGCGCGCGCTTGTCAAGCGTAAATACCTTTGCGCTCCCGAATTTTCCGAGAAAAATTTCCCTTCCGCCCCTTTTAAAGATAAAATAAAAATCGCCGCACTGCTGTTAAGGCGACGATTTTAGGCGGAGCCGATATGTCAATACGTGCCTCCGAACGACAATTTCTCAAAACGCTCGGGCAGGCTTAAGGTGTTGTATTACAGCGCTACTCTGTAATATTTGATTGCCGTGCCGTCCTCGGTTGCTACGTTCACACTGCAGAACATATAGCTTTCTTTGCCGGCACGATTGAATGTGGCGTAATTGTTAAAAGTACTGCTAGTTGCGCCGGATATTACCTTTGTGCCGTCAAGGTTGTAAAAGTCGTACGTGTAAGCATTCTTGTCATACACTCTGATAAATACGTAATTGTTAACAGAGTAAATACTTATGTTTTCTTCGTCGGCGCCAAGCATGTTTGTGAGATTTGTCATGGTGCGGTCGGCGAGGTTAAACAAATAATACGCGCCACTTTCGTCCGTGGCAAGAGTATAGTTGCCGTACGCAGGAGATGCGTACAGGTAGTCGAAACCGAACTTTACCACACCGTCAAAGCCGATGATTCCAATCTTGTTGGAGAGTTTTACAAGAAACCCGTCTGTCAGCACTGACTGCATAGCGCTGCCGGCGTTACCGAGATAGGCTACAAGGTTGCCTTTGGCATTAACAATGCTGAATTCGTTGGTGTTGAGTGTGGCGCACAGATAGTTTTTGCCGATTTTTGCCATAGGCATACCGTACGAGCTGTCTTGCGCGCTGAAACCGATTTCACCGTTGACGTTTAAAATTACCGTGTCAAGGTACATATTGTTTTCCCAAGCAACGCCGTCTATCATGCGGTAAATTCGGGCGGCAACAAGGTCGTGCGCTTTAGTTGTTTTGTTGTACAAGCAGCCCGAGGCTGAGCGCAATACGTAATCCACCTTCAGCTCCTTGGCGCTGCCGGTCGCTATGTTAAAGCTATACAGCTTAGACAAATACTTGTTGTCACCTTGTATGTAGTTGAATCCTTTTGCCGCCATTGCGTCAACGGGGGTAAGCGTGGAATAGACAAGATGCTTATTAAGGTAGATATAGGTTCCTATATTGACCGGTTTTTCAAAACGGGAGATCTCTTTGCCGTTTTTGTCCGTGAACACCATAGTGCGTCCATAGGTGCGCGCGTACACGCCTTTCATGTAGGAATCCGGCTCATCTTCATCGATTTTAAACATGTCAAAGAGCGACTCGGCTGCGCCGGCTGTGAACAATTCGCCCTCTGCGGGAAGAGCGTTTTCCCGGGGAAGCTCGTCAAGCCCGACGGCGGACACAGTCCCGTCTTCAAACACTTCATGATATTCGATAGCCCCGTCAACTCTGACTACAAGATAGGTCTTTGTCTCGCCGTTCACGGTTGCGGTAGTCACATTGGACACATATACGTTATTGCCTTTGGCAATTTGGTCGCCCGCTATATCGTATAGAATGTAGTCACTGTCCGCAGTCCTACCCAAGAAAGTTTTGTTATAGTTTGACGAAAGGCTGCTGAGATTATCACTTGCGCCAAACGTTCTGTCCTTATACAGCGAGTATCCGTAATATTTGCCGCTATCCTTCCTGATTACTACCAGACCGTCGCTGACGTAGCTTGTGCTGACGCTGTAAACGTCATCGCCGAAATCCTTTTCAGAAAAGGACGGGAGATTGTAACCGTTGGCGGTTTCCCTTAACTCGTCAAGATCGAAAATGTAGTTATCCCAAGAGACCTTAAATGTGCCTGCCTTGTAGGCTGTGTCGTCATTGTCGTTACAGGCCGCAAGCAACGCCACGGAGCTAAACACCATAGCAAGAGCGACTATAACAAACAAGAGTTTCTTTGCTGTTTTCATTTTCTTCCTCCTAAAGAATGTGACAAAAAATGCCGAAAATGATTGTAACACTTTAAGTCTGTTATGTCAATAAAAACAGAGCAATCGAAATTAGCGAGCTTGCGAGCGTCTTCATTAGTGCTAACGTCTTCATTTTTCATGCCGCGACAGCGGCGCTTCATTCACACCGAAAGCAATTTTCTGAATATTGCCTATTGCCGTTGATATTGATACAATCAACAATCTGCGAATTGTGCCCTTGTTGTCTTCGTCGCAATGCTTTTGCAAGCAATCAAATTTACTCCTTGAATAAAATTCGCCATTCATGTGCGTAGCACATTTCATATTCCGTCAGGAATATTTCATAGCGTAGTTATTTCACTCGCCGCAAGGCGAATTTCATTGTAAAACCCGAAACGGTTCGTTTCGGGTTTTACATGTCTTTAGTACCCAAAAAGGATGACCATTTTTTCCGTATTCGGGGGATTGTCCGCGAACTGCGCGGACCTTATTCGGCTTTGCCGAGCGGCTAACGAGTTCACGCCCAAAATTGCTTTAACGTTTATCAAAAATCCTAGTTATATTCTTTGCTAAAACTATGTCTTACTTCGTTACAGCGCACTTCACATTACCGATTTCCCCTCTGCCAATGCAAAAGCACACCTATAAATTGCGCACATTGTGGGGGCGGAACAAGCGAGGGGTAAATTGAACATTTTCAAAAAATAAAATGTACAGTTTTTTCGTTATAAAAAAACATACTGAAACTTTTATTTTCTATTTTGTGGTGTTCTATATGGCAACTCAGATGAAAGAACATCTACACATCTTAACCAATACTTATCTGAATTTTTAAAATAGTTTTTAATACTCCTTTCAACATCCGCCATATTACTACAAGGGCCAATTACGACTTCTCGTATGGGCAGATGCCCCTCACACCAAATTTTTACTGTTTCATTATTATAGTTATATTTCGTGATTTTTTCATATATACGATCAAAAACTTCCTTTTGCTTAACACCTTGCGACAGAACAATCTGATTATCATTCATATAATAGCCATCTTCAGTCCCTCTGCCACAACAACACTTAAATTCACCGGTTCTTTCATTATCGATATTAATTGCCCCCTCTATTGCAGAAGTACACAACAAACAACCATCTTGGCTTTCTTGTTGCTCACCACAAATAATAATATGCTTATTAAGAGTTTCTTTATTTCCATATATTTTTTCTAAACCATTGTCTGCTCGTATTTCATTAATAAGAGTATCATTTTTAACTTGAAATCGAATAAATGGTTTATCACCCTCTTTTTGTCTATCAAACCCGGGGCAAAGAATTATGTATGGAATTTTTAAATCGTTTTCTTTATTGTGTTTAAAATGCACACAATCTACAATATCACAATTGTCTATAGTTTGGTTAATTATTATTCTCCACTCTTTTTCCTCTTTAAAACCATCATGTTTAATATATGGGATAAGCGCCGACGTAGTAATAGATTGAGTATGATCATCATTTTTGCCCTCCAGCGCCTTCTTTAAAATTTGATATCCGCTATTTTTCTTATCATCTATTGCATATATAACTTGATAAGGGTTAATAGAAACATGTCGAATTTTACTTTTTTGATCAGTTGGTTCGGCTTGAGCCGTTGGTTCGGCTTGAGCCGTTGGTTTTATATAAAATAATTCGGAAGCATTAAACTCAAAACCTATTGCGATTCCGCCGTAACTTGCATATCCACGCCACTGGCTTAAAGAATCTTTCTCCTCAGTAAAACATAACATATAGTATTCTTCATCATCAGAATTTTCGGAACCGTTTAGTAGTCGTGATTTAATATCAGCACAAATTTTTTTACCCAGTTCTTGTTCTTCAGAATCGTTTGAGAATTTAATATTTGTAGCCCACAACTCGTCGCTGTTTATTATTGCCCAAAAATCCGAAACAGTTCTGTATTGATAATACTTAATGGGCCGTTTAGATCCGCCCGCCCCATTAGTTGATCTTCTTTCAATTGTATAGCGTGCCGTTTGACTAGCCAATCTTCTAGCAATAATCTCATCCCTATTCATAATATTCTTAAGCTCCTACTGTAATATTTTTCGATATAACGCATGATTATAGCTTTGGATTCCGTCAAACGAACGTCTTGAATAAACTTGAACATTCGTCAGGCCTGCGTCTTTCATTTCTCTATTCACATAGTTAACAATATTTAAAAAGTATTGTGTTGTATATAAGAAGACATTTATTACGTCTTTTACTCGTTTATATATATCAAGCGATAACAACTTTTTTTCTAAAAGAAATATATTCGATACATTTTCATCCTCTCTTAGCACAAGATCTATAAGTACCGAAACAGAATACGAATCATCTTGATTTCTAATGTTATTAATGTGACTAATGATGGTGTCTACTGGATTTGAGTCGGCAACATGATCTTCAAAATCAACATATATAACTTCGGCAAGATTATTGAATATTGCGTCCAAAGTGTGACCGTGCAATTTCTTGTTTTGATTTGAACTATTCGTAATAATCGTAAAATCTACATCAAGTTTTTCTCCGGCAGTTCTTTTTAATTGATTTATGATATTCTTAATTCCACAATCCGTATCATTACCTATGTTCTGAACCATCCCCATAAAATCCTCAATAAATATTATTCGTTTATTCATGATTCACCTCCTTAGAATCACACTTAGGTTTAAGAATAGGTAGTTTTATTTTGAATACTGCCTTACTTTGCTCGGCAGAGTCGTTTTGTTCATCAGGCTCTACTATAACCTTTGGAATTTCCTCGATTTTGACATCCTCTCTATTTTCACGACACCGATAATAATATCGCCTCCATAGGTAGTCATAATACCAAGAAATTGATTGGAGCGACATACCAGCAATTTTTGCCTCTTTTGTTATGTTATATTCATCTTGAAAAACAAGATAATCAAATTTTTCGCCGTTAAATTCACCGCCTTGCTCACGACATATCTTGATTTTACATGATAAATTGTTGTTAAATAAATACTGGTATTTACCTACCGCACTTGTATGTGTAATTTCATTTAAATGATTTTTTTCTATCATTGCGGTTATCGCGCTATAACAAAAATCCAATAGGCTAACAACAAAATAATCAATATTATAGTAAACTAGCAGATCCAATTCTTTATCGATTTTGAGTCCAATAAAATCAAAGCAATTACGCAATGCATCTACCACCTCTATAGCATTATCGCCATCCTTAAAACTTTGATCTTCAACTTCAATACGTACTATCTGCATAATCGTTTTAAATATCTGATGAATGCCTCTTTGCCCTTCCTTTTTAAGACCTTCATTTTCAGCTCCTTCATTTCTTACATTAAACTTTGCTAAAGCAAAACCACCACATTCATCTCCATTTTCGTCCCCTATAATGTACAACGTATCATTATCAAGACTTTTTTCTTCTAAATACCGTTCACTTATCATTCTATTATACAATCTTGCTATTTTTCTATTAACATAACTGTATAATAATAGCCATTCTGTTGATTTTTCGTTTTTTTCTTCGAAATCTACGCATTCTGGATGGGTTTTCAAATAAGCGTACAATGCATCAAATTCACTAGTACTGGTATGATCACCCGCTTTATCGATAGTGGCGAGCTTTGCAGCAATACCCAAATTATATTGTCGTCTCATAAAATCTGTGTCTAAATCTTCTTTTATTACTTCCAATAAAGAATAGCGGAAAGCGAGAACATTTTTCGCAACATGCAGACATTTTATATCAAATAGCCCGTCACGGCTTAATTGATTATTATTATTTAATTTATTATTATCCAATTTGATATAAACATAAACAGTATCAATACGATTATATGGCGTTTCAATATTTTCGTCCGATTTACCAATGCATAACACTATGATCTTGTTCTTGCGACTATACCAAAAACCGTATTTATTAAGATAATCATAATCACGTCTCAAATGTGATGATGTATTTATGAAATTATTTTTAAACTCCTTAATTATCTGTTCGCTGTCACCACCGATCCCATAATCTCCAACAATACTATAAATGGTTTCAGACGCAGTTGATCCGTTATTCTCATTCTTACTTTTATCTCCCAGAATAAAAATTTGTGCGTTTTTTATATCAAAGTACTCATTCACCAAATATTTGATCGCATCCCTAATTAGTGTAAAAAACATGTCGCGCGCAAGAGATTTTCCATCGCTACCACACTTACAGATATAATAAAGAGACAGCAGAATATGGACTACTCTAATTTTTTTATTTACGTCATTGCCAATCCCTTGCTTCAACAGATTGTTAAATAAACTATATACAGGCTTTTCTATTATATCACTTGCAAATTTATATTCATCTTTAAAGATTGATAATATTTCCGCCTCGTTTCCAAATTTTGTTACGTCTTTTTCTGAACCAATATCTTCCAATGCATGATAAACGACAGAACTGTTTTCTACAATTAATGGCTGCCAAAACCCATTCAGAAAATCCTCTACAACTTCTTTTTTATTACTATAATTAATTAATTTCTTAACACCGATTATTTCCGCGAATTTATTAACATCAAGGGTATCAATAATACCTGAATTATGCTGCAAATCAGTTGAATATTCGTTTCCATAATACAATAGATGTTCGTATCGATACGACTTTGAATCATCTCCACCAATCTTCAATAATAACGCAGTGTAGAAAAAATATTTTTCTATGCATTTAGCGCAAACTTCTCTACTACAACTCGATTCTATCATAAAACTCAAAAAATGCTGAATAGTAGACTTTCGCAAAAGGTAATTACTGTTTAACTTCATCAAACACTTAAATAATTTGTATACTATAAATTCAAGCGCATAATCCGATATGCTTTCCACATTCTCTTTTTGTTGATGGCAACCACTTATAATAACACCGCAGATATTTTTCACAATCCAATCATACTCTTCTTTTTTGATGCCGTTTGGTTGCTTTCCCTCGAGCTGAATTGTTTCCATCGTTATTTCAGGTGTAGTAAACCAATTAGGATTCAAAAGCAATATTTCTGTTATGCATAAAACAATATGCATAAATTCTTTTTTCAATGCAAAATCATAACTAAAAAAAGGCCTTCCTAAAATTCTTATAACATAATCGATATAATCAAACTGGGTTAAATTAACTCTCTTACTCAATTCCTGTATCAATGGCGCAGAGCCAGAATCATAAGCGTCAAAAATACTCTTTATAACACTAACATATGTTGTATTATCGCATCCACGAACGGGCTTAAGCACTCGTTGAGCAAAATGAGAAATAATCAGACTTACATAGCCCTTATTGAGGTTGTCACTATTCATATTTTCGTTGCTACAACTAACTTCACTGAAATATTGTAGTTTATTATCTTCTAACTTCTTCTCATAATGCCTAAAGAAAGCAGGAGTTGCCGCCTTTTTTAATGCATTTTCATATTGCCTTTGCAGTTTACAGCGAATACAAGAATCGCCATGTGTCCTTAAATGCGGTACGTCAATTTTGACATAACTAACAAAATCGCCTTCATTACCGATATATTGCGCCCCCGAGCTCTTGGATATTCGATTTACCAGCAAAATCAAACCGTCAAAACTAAATTTTCCACAATCATCTTCACAATTTCTTTTGTTTGCGATTGAAGACATGACACTCGATATTCTTTTAATACTTCTTCCGGACACTATAGAAGTATCAACGTAAAGATAATAACAATCTTTACGATTGTATCGAATATCTGAATACTCCGCTTCGAGGTTTGTTCTAAAGTGTTTATTTGCATCAATATTTATAGTTTCGGCTTTGCCATCACACAAATAATTACAAATATATAGACCGAATTCTATATCTGCATTGTTTTGAGATGTCACAATTATAATATTTTTTTTCTTTTTCAAATTCTCATATAACTTTAATAATGCTACATCATCCGATTTTTTTTCTCTCCCCAATTCTAACCATTCCTTAATGCTTTTCCTTTCCGCTTGAAAATACTTAGGGAAATCGATATAATAAAGAAAATGATTGCCACTACGACTGTAATGACCATACCAAACACAATCTTGAAGAGCAAGAATTCTTCTATCATTTGAAGTAAGGTCATTTATGTTGTCCGCACAACAATCTATTGTTAGTCCTACGGGTTCTTCTCCTTTAATATAGTATTGCTGTTCCGGAACGGTAGAAGAAACATCCGTTTCCAACAACGGCAACTCATCTATTACTCGATCCGGAAAACACTTTGTACAGCTTAATGGATCATGCCATTGGCTTTGAGCGCAGGCAAGAAACATATATTTTCCACTTAAAGGATTACTAGAACTATCCACTTCTATCAATCCTGAGTTTATGTCTGCTTTTTTCCAATAATGACCCTCTATAGTATCGGGTTTTAACTTTTCAGAAGCACACGAATCACTCACGACCCAAAATGCTGTTAAATTAAATAAGACTCTCTCATCAGACAGCTTTTGGTCATTTTCCATAAATCTTCTTCTATAAACACTATTGACTTTACTCCACATTTTATTAAATGTAGTAAGCGTCGTACTAATTGGAACGATCAAAATCCATTTATATGACTCAAAATCCTCTTTCAATTTCTCGGCTTTCTCACTGCTGGATTCAACTTTCTTTTGATGGGTTTCATTACTGAAATATATACTGCTTTCTATCTTTTTCAACTCATCAATGCGCTCTGATTGATAAAGTGCAAATTCAACAATAGCATTATATTTTTTCTTTTTGAAAAAATCTGTTAAAATCTCACTCATACAAAAAACTATGTGCCGCGAATAAACCTCATATCCATAAAGCATAATCTTAAACGGACTCTCTTCCGTTGCTTTTTTAATATTATTTAAAAATGTTTCGTCTGCCAAGATTTGTCTACATAATACAAAAGCCGTTTGCATCGCCACATTATGTTTTTTAAAAAAAGTTGACATTTGATAAAAAACTTCAAGATGCACCTTACTTCCTAACCGCATATGGGTATTTACCAACTTATATCCATGATCATCTCCGGCAGATAGTAAACTTTTTTGGGCCGCGTCTTTAATTAACTTTCTCACAGTAGCAATCGGTTTGAATTTATTATCTTCATCAATAAATCTTCTAAAAAGAAAGTCCTCATTTTTGCTTAATACGTCCGCAAGTGATTCCCATTTTCTAAAACTATTATCGAAAATACTGTTATCTATTTTCCCACGGATTCTGAAAAATTCGTTCACTTTATCATTTGCAAATTGTAATGTGATTCGCATTTGAGAATACAGAATTCTCGAAACATTTAAAAAAGCCAGTTCGACTTTCTTTCTATTACCTTTCTCTACATATTCATTACATGCGGATAATAGCCCTTTGCACAAAGCTTCCTTATTAGCTGATGATAATCCATCGGCCCCATTCAAAGTTATCATTAAGCATTCTAAATTAGAGTGTTTTTGAAACAACTCTAGCCATAGCTTTTTATACTTTTCAACGTATCCATCTTTCAATTCCTGCCCAGATTTGCTCTTTAAATCTTTATCATCAATTTTACAGTTAAAATAACAATGAATATATGCATTTTCTGGCAAATCCAATAAATCAGAATATTCGCTGAACACATGTCTATGTATATGTGTTTGATCGCCACTCCTATTTTTTTTCGGCACTCTTGTAAATGAAAAATCAATTTGTGTCCCAGGTATTAAATATATATCGTTTAATTTCGATATTTCTTCTCCTTCTCCATTCTCCAATCTGGAAACACGCCAAAAATCTTCTTCTCTATTTACATATAATCCAGAACTCTTATATCTTGCTTCACACCCCAAATCAGACATATAAGTAGAAAATTTTAGCAAGCCTTGACATTTTTCAGGATTACTATATCTAAAATTGACCCATTCTGTTTTATTTTCATTTGTTATTAAGTCTGCTATCGGGGTAAGAAAATCTTCAGTGCATATTTTGATTTCTTTCATCTCGCTTGGGCACTTTTTTTGATCACTTTTAAAAGTTTCAACTATCGTTTTTAAATTTATATCCGCAATCCTGGTTTTTATCTGTTTTCGCTGCTCGCCGTATTCTGTTACATATACTGACAATAATCCTTGTTTTCTATCTGTATGATTAACAATATTTTCCGCAAGTTGGTAAACAGCATCAGATAATTCAACCGCAACTTCTATATATTTATCCCAAAAATTCTTAAAGCGCGTTTTAATATCATTTTCTTCTTCACTCATCTCAATAATATTTTGAGCTTCTTCCATAACAGTTGGATCACAATCAATCATCATAAACAATAATGTATACTGAAACCATGATATACCATTGGCGCTATCTACAAGCGTATTAAAAAAAAGCTCTCTATTTTTATAATCTTTTTTAAATGGATTCCGGTATGTTTCATCATTGTGAATGATGCTCTCTTTTAACTTTGATGTACCGAATTTTTTTAGCATACCTACTATAGCATCTTCGGCATCATCTTGCATATGGCATAAAACCCTGATCTCATTTATTATTGCTTTATCAGTTGCTTTATTTATCTTTTCCCCATCTTTTCCATATATCTTATCTTGATTGACATAAGACAATTTAGCACAAGAATTAAAAATTTTGTCTAAGGTTTCACTATTAATAGGTAAAATAGGAATAAATGCAGTTGACGAATCAGTTTTTTTATTCAATTTTTTTATCTTACTATCATCCTGAAAATACACCTCTTTAAATGTAATATTGGCAAAATATTGAGAAAGCTTGAAATATAAATCATTACTCTCGCGTAGCCTTAAATCTTTACTATTCTCAATAACCGGAACTAAACAGGTGAATAGATTGTTTAATGGAAAACCTTGCGATTCCAATGCTTGCAACATCAATGCAAAATAAAAGAATTCGGAAATATCTTTTGATACATTAATAATCAATAAATATTTTCTATTAACGTCATTAGAAAAACCGTTTTTATTAAGTTGTTCTATGAATTTCTTTAATTTTGATGAGTCCCCAAATAACGATTTGCCTTCTAACCCACTTATCTTATCTTTTATTGCTCTTCCGGAACCAAATTCGCTTCCACTATTAAATTCTTCATCATTATAAGATAAGTGGTATATATCCATACCCTTATTTTTAAACTGTTCCAAACTTTCTTCCCATATAACTCTGTTTTGAGGGCTTGTTTTATTTTCAAGCGTTAACAACAACTGAATGCAACGAGCATAGTTATCTTGTTCGTTTGATAATTTTAAAATATATAAAATATTTTTACTATTTTCTTTTGCCATCTTGCAACCATTTTATCCCTTTAAATAGTCGTTCACATTTTTACACATATTCCGATTAAATTCATATATTATAAATTATAATAGCTCATTTGAAAACTCAATTTCGTTTGCATAATTATTTCATATGGTTTAACGTTTATCTAATTCATCTCATTTTGTCTTTTCGTCCTTGTTTGACAACTCATCTAAAATCGTTGAGCCAGCGAAATAGATAGACATTAAGAATAGAATTAAGTCCTCATCCGTGCATTTGATTCTTCAGATCCATACAATTAACCGCGTGATTATGGTGTTCATAAAAACCTTCCTTTTTGTTCTATATATAAGTGTTCTCTATATATAAATAGCAATTATATCTCTTTTTTTCCACCATAATTTGTAAAATATTCTATTATTTTTTAAAAATGCGAATAAGATATAGGTTTAATTTTTGAATCAATCCCTATTATTATTGCTTATAAAAAGTATAAAGCAGAAAGTGTTGCCCTATCTCCGTGATAAAGACAGTGGATTGTTTTCAGTGTAATGTGGTATGCGATCAAAGCACCAATCAACATCACAACAATTCATATGTAATGTTTTATTATATTGCAAGTATTGCACGTTTCTTTTTAGAATACATATACTTTGTGCGTTTATATGCTCAAAGCTTTTGCAGACATTTATATTTATAACTTAAAACCCTACATATTCTAATATAAACAAAAACCCTAACTGAACTTTAGATTCAACGCGACCCCACGTATCTTTCGCACTAAAAAAGGCCTAAAACAAAACACAAAAAAGCTAGCACGAATTCACTATAAAGGATGGCAACTTAGCACGAAACATATTAAACACAAATATTGATCCTCACATTGTTAATAATCTACTTATTGATTAAACCGTGGCTTATTGAATCAGAATGTATTATGCAACATCGCAAGAATATGTTTTTAACACCCTAATAACAAGCTGAAATAAAGCATGCAATTCATTACAATGATTCGGAATATATCCTAACCCTCAATGTGCGAAAGGTTTCATACCCATAGCTAAGCCCTGGCAATCATTTATAGACTTCCAATATGCATCATTATCCATCCCTATTCCTTCATGCACGAACTGATTACGTAATTTATAAGCGCTTGTAACAAGCTGTCTGATGTAACTTTCACTAAATAATGTATCTTGTTGAATAAAATCCATTAGCGCTAAAACGACCCTCTCCTTCTTGTTTCTAGAATTGGATATAAATAATGATTCTAAAATTACAAGTAGGGCAACTAGGGCATTGTCGTATTTTTCAATAGAAGCATTTTCATATGCGGAATTAAACATTAGTATCGCTTTTTGCCATTTGGTTATTTTCGATATATTAAGTGTAGAGCATTGCCTTTTGTCTACAAAGCAATTATTTATATACTTAGTTAATAATGTAGTGAATTCAATAAAATGTGCTTCATTATTTATAAACTCGCCGGTCGCAATATCCAAAATAGGCAAACATTGAAATCTCAAAGAATACCCATAACAATTTTTATACGGTAGTTCTGGTGATGTATATTCTTCATTATAATATACGCCATATGCTTGTGCAGGACGTTTTTCTGCATGCAACATATACTACCACCCACCACAATCCAATTTAGTGTCAAATTCAATCATTCGTATGAAAGCATAAACTGCACTAACTATTCTACCCGATTCAATTTCTACGCTCCAATCTATATTTTTAATTGCTATTGTTAACATAGGATAATTAAAGAAGATTCTATCTTTAGCGCATAAACTGTTTTTTCAAAGTGCTTTCCCAATGATGATTTTTTCCTTTTGTTTTTATTTTTTCTATTGAGTAATTCTCTGTCTTAAAAATTTTGATGTTAGGAGACAATGAAAGATCTGTTTTTATACCATTATCATTCAAAAAATTTAGCGGTGTCAAAATAAGGCATGGCACAGCAAGCGAATTCAAGTTATGTTCAATTCTTTTCAAAAACTCACTATAAACTAATGAGTTTTTAATTGCATATGCAAGTTCATCAAAAACTATTTTTTCAAATCTACCATCAGGCGTGTAGCTTGGAAACTTTTGCACATCCGACCATAGTTAAACATTTCGCTCGTATGATAATTGCGAATCGTTATTTCTCCACTGTGCGCCGAATAGAGAATTTTTTTAAATAATTCTTCCATGGTTATTCCCCTAAAATCGTATTCCAAATTAAATCCATACATTTATCACATTCTAAATAACAATCTATAATATTAAATACGTTATGTTTATCGTGTGAATTATGGATAAGTATGGTTCTTACCAGCCCCCTTGGGTTCAATGACATGTTAAACTAATATTGCATTGAAAAACCTTATTCTAAAATCATGTTCTTTTTGCTCTTTTATATTTGATAATTTTATCTGTTAGAATTATACTTTTTGCATTAAACTTCTCGCCATAATCATCTTTGATAGCTCATATCTCTTTTCAGGGAACAACCAAGTAATAAAATCTATGGCAATTTCATGATGGGCAAATGTTCCGCCACCTTTACCTTGTTTGGAAACCAATCCTTTAGCATTAGTACTTGAAATCCATATTTTAGCGGTTAGTGTAAACGCTGGTTCTTTTGTCTTATAGATTAATTTCCTTGCCTCTTCAAAATTAAAGTCAAAGTTATGCTCTTTTTCCCACAAACACAGTAATTCTAAAGTATTAACATTCCTTAGCCAAGATTGAATAATATAACTTGGATTTGTCGCATCTTTTCTTTTAGCTATATCTGTTAATGAATAAGTTACTTTATCTTTATATTTTATATGTTCTAAATCCATTAGCAGCTGCGCATAATTTGCATTAGTCTCTAAATACTTGCGAATACTTTTTTGAGCATTTTGCCGCGTATATTCCGCCGTTTTATTCGACATTCCAGACTGATCTTGCAATTCCTTGATTGTTTGCTCAATACTGTCCAAATACTCGGTAATTGCATCATTATGAACTTCTAATACCATAAGAAAACCTCTATACAGTGATTATAGCATATTTTATGACAAAAATAAAGCATATTATATAAGTTGCATATTTGTGGGTTTAAAATCTTCATGCTTTAAATTAACATTACTAATTTTATGTTTATCTTTTATGTTCTAATTAAACTAGCTAAAACACTACCATTTATGTGCTAATTCATATATATTTTTATGTTTTAAGCCATAAATAGCAAAAAATCGCATCTGACTTTTAACAAAATGCGATTTTTGGGTTTTGGTGGAGATGACCGGATTTGAACCGGTTTCCGACACGGGTTTACGCGGACTTCTACAGGTTTAGTTTATTGCTTGGTGTCCGACACGCCGCCGCAGTAAACAAAGGCGGAGCGTCGCAAGGTCTTGTTCCGTTTTGGGTGCGACCGAAACCCAACGCGGGAGCCTATCTACATTACGCCCGAATCCCTGCCGATAGGAGAACAGAGCTCGGACGCGCAGCTAAAACTTAAGCTGCAAGCGCCATGGCGGGAGCCGCGACGGGAGCCGCGAACTTCACAACCTTGGCATTTTCGGTTTTGTTGGCAATTAAAGCCTTTTGCGTTTTTAGATAGCCGACCCTATCACCTGCTTTCCGGAGCTAGACCGCGCCGTCGAAGCCAATACATCCCCACGATGTGATGTCAATATAATATACTTGATTTTTTGCTAAAATGCAAGCGTTTTATTCAATTAGGAATTTAGAATACAGAATTTATTTTGTTTCGCATTTTATTATATTTGTGCGGCTTAATATACAATTATTCCGCATTCTGCATTAGCGGCTCCGCCGCCGTAACTCTTAACTCTTAACTCACATAAATATTCCGCTTAACAGTCTTGCCGTTGTTGCCGCCATGGTGTCGGAAGGGACCTGGTAGTCGTTTTTCATCCACTCGCGCATTAATGACGCTATGCCTGCGGCGGCAAAGCTGAGGTAGTAGTCGGTGTACAGCGGATCGAACGACGCGGTGTGGTACAGCGCTTCTTCTATTTCTATTTGGACAAACTCGCGAATCTTTCCCACGATAAACATATACAGATCCGGGTCGAAGAATATTGCCGAAAACTCCTTAGTGCAAAGAATGTACTCGTACCAATACTTATAGATTTTGCGCGCGCCCGAGGTTTTAAAGTCGTGCTTTTGCATGAACTCGTAAAACACCTGATCGACAAGCCGCTCGACAACCGCTATTTTTGACGTGAAATTCCTGTAAAATGTTTTTCTCGCAACGCCGGCGCTCGAACAGATATCGCTTATCGTTATCTGCGCAAACGGCGTTTTTTCCATAAGCTCGAACAGCGCGGTGGTGATAAGGTCCATCGACCGCACGCGTCCCGCATTCAGCTTTTGTCCGTTTTCCAAACCGTTCATGATTTTCCCTCGTCCGCGCTACTCTATCAGCCTGCCGCGGCGCAAGGCGTCAAACAACTCGGACGGCTTGTTTATTATAAAATCGGGATTGAACTCCCTCAAAACACCCTCGTCGCGGAATCCCCAAGTGACAGCCACAACCGGCATGCCGCAGGCCAAAGCCGTCTTCATATCCGTTTCGCCGTCGCCCACGTACACCGCGCGGGAGGTTTCGCTGCCCAAAAGCTCAAGCGCCTTTTTCACTCCGTCCGGCGAGGGCTTGGGACGAATGCCGTCCTGTAATCCGACAATCTCGTCCACCGTCGGAAAGAAGATATCCTTAAGCTCGCGCGCAGCCCCGTCGTACTTGTTGGTGACTATTGCAGACTTGAGTCCGTGGTCCTTGACCGCCGAAAGCATTTCGGCAATGCCCGCATACGGGGCGGTCATGTCCGAGCTGTGCTTATCGTAATACTCGGTGAACAGTGCAAGGCAGGCGGACACGAGCGACCTGTCGCAGTCGTTATCCCCGTTTAAATCGGGCTCCTCACCCACGCTTGCAAAGTACACGGCGCGCTCTACAAGCTTTTTTACGCCGTTGCCCACAAACCGCCTTGCTGTTTCGCGCGTGATAGGCGGAAGCGAAAACGCGATAAGCGCGTGATTTACCGCCGCCGTCAGATCGTCCAGCGTGTCAAGCAGCGTGCCGTCCAAGTCGAAAATTATCGTATCTATCATGTCAAGCCCTATCCTCCGCCAATGCCAAAATTTGCTCGCTGTGCCTTGCCGCGCCGCCGTCCGCCAAAACATACGCTATGCCGTAGGATTCCGCGCCCTTGCCGTCGCTGTTTACGTCGTCGCCTATCATGACGGAATCGCGCTTTTTTAGCTTGTACTTTTTAAACAGAATATCGAAGAACGCGGTGTCTGGCTTGCGGCAACCGTAGTCCGAGCTGAGCAAAATTCCGTCGAACATTTCCGCAACGCCCGACCGATTTAGCTCGTCCGCTGTGAACACGCTTTGCGCGTTGCTTAGTAGATAAAGCTTGCTCCCCTTTGATTTGAGCGCATTCAACAATTCGTCGGTGCCGGGAAAAACCCTAAGCCACCTTATGGAATCACGCCTTGCGATAACGGCGCACTCAGCCGCATCGATGTCGGTAATTGTTCCGCCCAAGGCAGCCGCCATAAGCTTGTACACCTGTCTTATATCGCCCTCGGGATAGGCGTACTTTGACGTCTTTTCCATTTCCAGTATATGCGCCTTCCAGCACTCGTCATATAGCCGGATAAGCGTTTCGGGGTCGGATGAAATTCCGCGCTCATTAAAAAAGCCGACAACGCCCCGCCAGCTGTCCGCGCTGTGCTCCTCGGTGCGAATGTCGACAAGCGTATTGTAAAAATCAAAGATAAAGTTTTTCATAGAATAAGTATACAAGATAGAATGCGGAAAAGCAAGAGAATTCGGAATTAGGAATTGGAAATTAGGAATTATAATCGGTTTTGCCGCACATTTTTAATCAAATTTTAATTTTTATAATATTGACTTTTTCATATCAGCGCATATATAATATAGGTGTAATTACACATAAAGGAGAAAAAAGATGTTTTGCCCCAAATGCGGTGCGGAGATCCCCGACGAAAGCAAATTCTGCTTTAGATGCGGCGCCACTCTGCCCACCACCCAAAAAGACACCGTAGCGACCGATCCGTTTGACGTTCCGCCTACGTCCTACACTGCGCCCGCGCATCAGCCGCAACAATCGTATCAGCCTCAACAGCCGCAGCAGCCTGCAAAGCAAGGCACCGACGACGGCATTTACGGACTTGCCGGATTTATACTGTCGTTTATCTTCCCCGTTGTCGGACTGATTTTGTCCATAATGGGCTTGTCAAAGCAGAAGAACCACGGGTTTGCGGTGGCAGGTTTGATAATCAGTATTGTATCAATCGTCATTTCCATTATTACAACCATAATAGTTGTAGCGGCTTTGTCGACAGTTCCGTCTTATGACGATTATTATTACTATTACGACTACGTATGTAAATTGTTCTGTTAAATCAAAAAGCAGCCTCGGCTGCTTTTTTTGTTGCGTTATTTAATTTTAATAGTATTCAGATACGCCTTTACTTCCGCGGATATTCGGTAGCTTTCGCGCGCCTTTTGGATTGCCTTGTTGTGTACAAACCTCGGAAAGACCTGTTCTTTAAACAGCGGCAAAGCCTTGTCGTAAAATTTTACAAGACACTCGGCAAGCAGCCATGCCGCCGCCATATCCACGTAGTACTGCCCATACGCCACATTATAGCGCAGCGTGTCCAAAATCCTGTCTATATAATCGTCGTTTAGACAGCAGGAAAACATTATCATTATGTAAAACCGTTTTTCGTACTGCCCCGCGCAGTCCAATAGATATCTAAAGTCGTGCCACAGCGCGGCATTGTCCGCCCACCTAAGGCAGGGCGTTACGCTGTCCACGTGCGCCCACGACCGAAAAAGCGGAACAAGCCGCATAAGATATTCGTGCGACTCGACGTAATTACTTTTTCCCTCACCTTTGCGCGCGGCAAGCACACCTGCAAACAGCACCGTTTCGTAGGTCAAATCCTTATCGGCGAAAAATCCGTCCAGCACGGTTTTTCGCGCCGATATCGGCACCGAGGAAGCAAGCTTTTTTATTACGGGTGTGCGCACGCCGTAAGTAGGATAATCGCAGTTGACGATTTTATTGTTAAAATTATTGTATTCCGCGTCGACGTCACTAAACAGCGCGGCGCGGCACTCCTCATAAGTATCGTACATGATAGTCCTTTTTAATTCGAATTTATTTTTGGTCGGCTACGACGCCATCACTCTTAACTCTGAACTCTTAACTCTCTGCAACTTCCACCAAGTAGCGCAATAAGCTCTTTACGCTGTCAAACACGATAAGCGGAGTTTTGACCGCGGAAAATGTTCCGCCGAACTCTTCAAACCCGTCTTTTATGTCCTGCACGTCCGTGAATTCTATTTTTGCGCCCGAGCGAAGCAGCGTCACGGTGGTGGCGTTCATGCTTGCGGAAAGGTTTTTTATCAGTCCGACGTTTACGAGGTTTTTTACTTCCACGGGCACCGTCTCGTACGCGTCCTTGAGTCCGCTTAAAAGTTCGTCGCGCTCCGCCACTGTCTTAAGCCGTGAGATGCGCTTATACAGCTCTATGCGCATGGCGCCGTCGCAGTAGTCCTTGGGAATGACGGCGGTAAAGTCCACCTTCATGACGGGGTCCTTGTGCTTTGCCACCGCCTGACCCTTGATTTCCGCCACCGCCTCGTTAAGCAATTTACAGTACATATCGTATCCGACGCTTACCATGTGTCCGTGCTGTTCCGCGCCGAACACGTTGCCCACGCCGCGAATGCGCATATCCTGTTCGGCGATTTTTACGCCGCTGCCGAGGTCGGTGTACCGCGCCACGGCGGTGAGCCGTTCGAGCGCCGCGCCGGCAAGCGAGGCCTCGCTGCGGTAGGTAAAGTACACCTGCGCCACCCTGTCCGACCTACCCACGCGGCCCTTAAGCTGATACATCTGGCTTAAGCCCAAATTTTCCGCGCCGTAGACGATCATGGTGTTGGCGTTGGGAATATCTATTCCGTTTTCTATGATGGTGGTGGCGACAAGCACGTCCGCCTTGCCGTCCGCAAAGGCTTCCACCGCGGTGGTCAGCTTACTCTTTTCCATCTGACCGTGCGCGTAAGTAAATTTGATCTTGGGCATGAGCGACTGAAGCTTGGCGGTGTATGCCGCAATGCCGCCGTTCATGTCGCCGCGCGTGACGTAATTGTACACGACAAACGCCTGACCGCCGCGCTCCACCTCGCGCGTTATTGCATCCACGATAAGCGCATCCGAATACTCGGTGACGTACACCTGCGCAGGGAGCCTACCCGTGGGCGGCGTCTCCAGCATGGAAACGTCGCGTATGCCGGACAGCGCCATGTGCAGCGTCCTGGGAATGGGCGTTGCGGAAAGCGTGAGCACGTTTATATCGTTTTTGAGATTTTTTATTTTTTCCTTGTCGGACACGCCGAACTTTTGCTCCTCGTCCAGTATGAGCAGCTCTAAGTTTTTGAACTTTACGCCGGATCCCAACAGCTTGTGCGTGCCGCAAACAATATCCACATTGCCGTTTGCAAGGCCTTGCAGCGTGTTTGCGGTGCCCGGCTCGGCACGGGATAGCGCGGCAACTCGCACGCAAAACTTTTCCATGCGCTCCTTTGTGGTCTTGTAGTGCTGGTGGCAGAGCACGGTTGTCGGCGACATAAACGCCACCTGTCCGCCCTGCGATATCACCTTGAACGCAACGCGGAGAGCGACCTCGGTCTTGCCAAAGCCCACGTCGCCGCAGATAAGCCTGTCCATTATTTTTCCGCTTGTTAGGTCATTAAAGCACGCGTCAATCGCGGACAGCTGGTCTGGCGTTTCGGCGTAAGGAAAGTCCGCGGCAAACTCGTCCTCGAGCTCGTTGCCCTTGTCGTACACTTTGCCCTTTACGGTCTCGCGCCGCGCGTACAACGCCATTAGGTCAAACGCCATTTCCTTTAGCTTGGACTTGACCTTATTTTTTACGCGCTCGAACTCCGCGCCGCCTATCTTGCTGAGCTTGGGCGGATTGTCCGAAAAATCGTACTTGCTTAGCCGGCTCATGTTTTCCACCGGAACATACAGCGTGTCGCCGCCGGCGTACTTGATGGTTATAAAATCGCGCTCGTAGTCGCCGAAGTCCACCGCGCCGACCGCCTCGCAAAGCCCTATGCCGTGGACCTCGTGCACCACGTAGTCGCCGGGCTTGGGCAGCTCCGCCATTCCGGTGCGCTTGACCGACTGAAAGGGGTCGCGCTTTTTGCCGATGTTGCGCATGCCGATGACCACGGTGTTCGCGTCAAAAAATATTCCGCCTTCCGCCACGTGCTCTATATATTCCACGTCGTAGCAGCCGACGCTTTCCAGTCCATCGCGGATATCCGCGCCGACAAGCACCTTAATGCCGCGGCTGTTCCATACGGAAACGTCGTCCTTGAGCATGTTGAAGTTTCTGCCGTACAGCGGCAAATCCATGCTCTTCAGCTTAAACACCCTGTCGGGCGAAAAAAAGCGGTTGCTGCTGTCCACGGCGTGAAAGCACAGCCTAAATCCGTGCGTGGGCGGAACTTCCACCAGATTGTCTATTGCGCAAAAGGGCGCCTCGCCTGCCTCTATAAGCCGCTTGGCGCGAGAGACGTGCTCCCTGTACGCAAATATGCAGTTGTCGTACACCGTCTTGGCGTCCTCGGCTATTATCAGCGAATTAAAATACTTGTCAAGCGTGGTGTGCGGAAACAGCGAAAGCACGGTCGATTCGCCGTCGCAATCGCCTACGGAAAGCCGCTCCGCCATGCGGTGTTCAATCGGCACGCCTGCGGTTTTTCGCTTTTCGCCCGCCTTTAACAATTTTTCTATCGCTGCGGATTTGTCCTCGAATACCGTCTCTGTCGCAGGATATGCGGTGAACTCCGTCAGTCTTTCGCCCGCGCTTTGCGTGTCCTTGTCGAGCGCGCGAATGCTGTCGCATTCGTATCCGAAAAACTCTATCCTTGCCGCCTCACCGCACGGCGCGCACACGTCCACTATGTCGCCGCGCACGGCAAACTGGCAGGGCTCGTCCACGTGTCCGACACGAGCGTAGCCTGCCGCCGTCAGTTTTTTAAGCACCGTGTCGGTGGAATACTTTTTGCCCACCTCGAATGTGACCGCCGCGTCCAACACTTTATCCGGCAGCGGCACAATTTGCATAAGCGCCTCCGCCGTTGTCACCACGACGTCGGTTTTTCCGCTTGCCATGCGGTAGAGCGCGCGCGCACGGTCGCCCGAGCGATCGTGTCCCGATACTATAAGCACGTTGTTTTTGGGCAGAAGCAGGTCGCAGTCAAAGTGCATGGACAGCTCCACGTACGCCGCCCGTGCCGAAACGACGTCGGCGCACACGTACATAAACTTATTGAGCGCACAGCAAAAAAGTCGGATGTCCGACTTTGTAAGCCCAAACACCGACACGCGCTTTCCGTCGTTAACCGCCGAAATGATATCCGCCGTAACGCCGTTAAATTCGCCGATTACCTGCCCGATACTTCGCATTTTTTACGCTGATTATTTTTAATCTGTATTTACTGTCTTAGTTAGCTCCTGCCAAACTTTGCCGGATAACCATTCTTCCGCATAGTCCGCCGCGAGAGAAAACGCCTTGTCCATTACCGCGCTCCACTCCGCGGAAATCTTGGACAGAACGTAATCGGCAAGCGACATATAGTTGGGCTTGTGCCCTATGCCAATGCGCACTCTGGGAAAGTCGGTGGAATTAAGCTTGCCCACAATGTCGCGCATGCCGTTGTGCGTGCCCGCGCTGCCGTTAGGCCTTGCTCTCACCGTGCCCTTTTCTATATCCACGTCGTCGTAGATTACCAGGATATCTTTAGGCTCTATCTTATAGTAGCGCGAAAGATACGCCACGGCGTCGCCCGAAAGGTTCATGTATGTATTAGGCTTGCACAGCAAGGTTTTCTGCCCGAACAGAACATGTTCGGAAAGATAAGCGTTGCTCTTTTTGTCCAACGCAAAATCGGGCGCAATAAAGCGCGACGCCAGTTTGTCCACCGCCGCAAACCCGACGTTGTGGTATGTGCAAGCGTAATCGCTACCGGGGTTGCCCAAGCCGACGATAAGCTTCATGTTTTAGTCTATGACCGAGTTAAGCTTATTAACCAAATCATTTACGTCGTTGCCGTGCGCCGCGGCGGCCTCCGCAACGGTCTCCCCGCGCGAGATGGGGCAACCGAGACAGTGCATGCCCATGTCAAAAAACACTTGAGCTACCTTTTCGTTTTCGGGCGCCAAGCACAATACGTCGTAAATTGTCATATCCGGAGTAACTTTATTAGCCATGATAATCTCCTTTTTGTTAGTATGTTCGTAACGGTTTAAGTATACACGCAGACGTGGGTTTTGTCAATTAAAATAGTGTCACGGGGAAGGCTGATAAAGAAAGCGCAACGCACACTCATTGATTATTAACTCTTAACTCTGAACTCTTAACTCTTAACCGTTTTAATCGCCGCGCATATTTGTTCCGCAATGTCGGGGATCACCTCGGCGGTCTCACGTCCCGCATACAACGCACCGCCGCCCGAAAAGACCGCACCTACAAGATCGGGCGAACGCAAAAACCTGATTGCCGGCACAAAGATATACAGCGGATACCAATCGCAATCCTTCTTTGGCGCGCCGACGGTATAGTATCCGTAATCGGTGAAAATTATGTAGTCGAGCATGGACACGCCCATGTCGGACAGCATTACCGAAACGCTGCGCACTTCCGCCGCGATATTGAATGTCTGCGGAAACATATCCTTTTCGCGCCGCGCGATAAACACATACTTGCTGCGGTGCTTGCACGCCGAACTGATTATTCCGCGCGCGGCAGGAACGCTGTCCGCAAAAAACTCTATTGCGCGCACCCTAAACCTGCCGTCCATAAACGCCGCATATGTACCCACCTCGTCCTTGCCGAGATACGCCAGTCCGAAAAAGTCCGCCGCCTCCGAAAGATTGTTTAGCTGTAGCTCCCTTTTTCCGCCGTCCAAGCACATTTCAAACAGCTTGGCAACCGCGGTTGCCGCCTGCGCGGTTATGCCGGCAAGATCGATAAGCTCCTCACTTGACGCGCACAGCACGCCCGCAACCGACCCGAATCTTTCTACCAGCCTATGCGCAACTACGTTGGTGTCCTTTTGCGGAATAAAAAAGGACAGCAAAAGCTCCACAAGCTCCACGTCGCTCAATGCGTATAAGTCCTGCCTTGCGCTTTCGCGCAGCCGTGTTCGGTGCCCGGTGTGAGCATTTTCCGCTTGGCTTGCGGCAAGCCGAGCGCGCGCAAACCCTGCCAAAAGCGATTTTATAGGCAAAACATGCTTTTGGGGTTGTGTATCCGTCGTCGCGGCCGCCTCAACGGTTGCGCATTCTTTTGGTTCTTTGGGTGCGTCGTCCATGGTGCTAATCTTGCATGGCTTTCATTAAATTAATTATCGCACTTTTCTTTTCGCGCGTCAAGCTGTTCCACAGCTTCATCAGCTCGTTCTGTTCCTCGGTCAATGCCAAAAGCCCGTCGTCACCCATCAGGAAATCAACAACCGATATGCCAAACGCATAACACACCGCGTCCAATAATTCCAGCGTCGGCAAGGACTTTTTATCCCTCCAATTATAAAGTGTAGAAACCGGAACAGCCGCCTGTTTTGCAAGCTCATAAAGCGACCAACCTCTTGCTTCTCGCAGAGTTTCCACCCTTTCTATTATCCCTTTACTATCAAGCAGGTCTAACATTACTATTACCTCATATTGATAGTATAGTATATCAGTATGACGTAATATTTACGGTAAAACGTAATCGATATAACGTTGCAACGTAATTAAGATAATAAATAAGAAATAAAAAATAATAGGTAAAAAAACAAGCGGCGAAGGAATTTTCCACGATATTATTATCTATTATCTATTCTATTAAGTGCGTCAGCGCCGCTCCACAATCTCAAGTGCGGCGCGCGCCTTGACCGTGCTGCCGAACATATTTATTTCTATATCCGCAAAGCGGTTGTGGCGGTTGATGTAGGTGATAAGTCCCTCCTGTCCGATAAGCGCGCCTGCGGTAATAACCACCTTGTCGCCGCTTATGAATCCGACCGAACGCTCCAGGCAGCGCTTGCCCTTTAAAAGATATTCCAGTCTGATTCGCTCCTCGTCGGGCAGGGCTATGTTGTCCTTGCCGCTTTTAAGCAAGCGGATAATCTCCTGCGATGTGTATATGAACGAGCCGAAAACTTCCAAAAAATCTTTTGCGGATAACCTTGTTTCCACAAAGACATAGCCCGGAAACATCGGACGCTTTTTGTATTGCTTGTTAGGCGCCTTGCCTTTTTCGGCGCGGTAGTACACCTCCGACTGCGGACAGAACGGATCTACATCGTCCTTTGACAAACCCTTGCTATCGGCAAACCGCGCGATGTCCTGCACCACGCGGTTTTCACTGCTTGTTTTTACGTAAAACACATACCAATAGTACGGTTGTTGCATTTATCGACTCTCGCTCCTTAATGGCGGCTCCGCCGCCCTAACTATTAACTCACTAGATTTCCCTTTCTTTACCGGAAAGGAACACAACGCCCACCATGCCGGCGCCGGTGTGCGCGCCTATGACGGGACCGACCCAGCCGATTTCCACGTCGCAGTCGGGGCGAATCGCTTGTATGCGCGCCTTAAGATCCTCCGCGACCTCTAAGTTATCCGCGCTGGGCAAATACACCTTTTTTGTGAATTCGTCATTGTTCTGCTTAAAGAAGTCCGCCATGTACCCGACGCCTGCGCCCACGCCCATCTTTTTGGTGACGATGGAAAGTCCGCCTTCCTTGTTTATGCAAAGAATGGGCTTTATTTTGAGCGCCGTGCCGATTACCGCCGCCGCGCCCGACACCCTGCCGCCGCGCTTAAGGTGCATAAGGTCTGTGGGCATAAAACGCACCTGAATGCGCTTTGTAATGTCCTGCATCAGCTCAAGCGCCTCTTTTGCGCTTTTACCCTCGTCGCGCAGCCGCTGCGCCTCGTCCACAACAAGCCGTTGCACGCTGGTTGCGGCAAGAGAGTCCAAAACATACACGCGCGTCGCGCCCAAACGTTCGTTTACGTTGTTAGCGGCGGTGACGGCGCTCTGGTATGTGGAGGACAGTCCGGACGACAGGGTTATGTGCAGCAGGTCTCCGCCGCACTCGCCTAAAATACGCTCAAAAAACTCCTCGTGCTCGGCAATGTTTATCTGCGACGTGGTGGGCAGCTTGCCCGCGCGGATAAGGTCGTAAAAGCCCTTGTAATCCTCGTCCTTGTCAAAGTCGTCCACATGCGGAACTTCGTCAATTGTGTAAACCTGAGAAATGTATTTTATGCCGCGGCTGTCTAGCTCGCTGCAGAATATATCACATGAACGGTCGGTAGAAAGTGTAAAAGACATTTTTGTTCTCCTTAATGTGTATTGTATGTTAGTTATGCTCCGCCCCCCAACGACTCAATAACCTAAATCTCGCTTCTTGTTTTATCCGAAATAAACGATATGCCAACCGCGTTGACGCCGGTGTGCGAACCTATTACCGGGCCTATCCAGCCGATTTTAATATCGCAGTCGGGACGCGCGGCCTGCGCCTTTTTAAGCATGCCCTCGGCAAGATCGCTGTCCGCGCTGGCTATATATACCTTGTGCGGCGCTTTGCTTGCGTCGCGCGAAAAGATGTTTATCATTTCAGCAACGCCCTTGCTCGCGCCTATCTTCTTTTGCATGACCACAAGCGCGCCTGAGGCGTCAAACCTGAGTATGGGTTTTATGTTAAGCGCCGTGCCTATGTACGCCGACGGCCCGGACACCCTGCCGCCGCGCTTAAGATGCATGAGGTCGGTGGGCATAAACCAGGTGTGGTTGTGAGCCACAAAATCTTCGAGGATTACCGCCGCCTCGCCTGCCGGAACGCCCTCGTCGCGCAGCCGCTGCGCCTCGTCCACGACAAGCCTTGTCGAAACCGTCGCGCCCAGCGAATCCACTATGTAAATGTGCCGTCCCGTTTCTTCCAAGATCCTGGCTGCCACCTGACGCGCAAACAGCGGCGACGTGGTTATGCCGGACGAGATGGTGATATGCACGATATCGCCCTCATATTTTTCTATCAGCCTGCCGAAAAACTCCTCGTAGTCGTTTTGCGTGACCTGGGACGTCGTAGGCATTTCGCCGCCGCGAATCTTGTCGTAAAACTCCTTAAACTGCTCGTCGCGCGTAAACTCGTCCTTGCGCTCGACACCCTCTATTGTGAAGTATGTGGACACATATTCTATTCCGCGCTCGGTAAGCTCGCTGCGGTATATGTCGCATACAGTGTCCGTGGACAAGGTAAACTTCATTTTGCTTCCTCCATTGCGCCGCAAAAACACCTGCGGCACAATAATAGTATACTACCGTTTGCCGAAAAATTATATTGTATAGCCGCAAATTGTACACACAACGCAAATACTATGCAAAAAATACACATAATCGCATTGTGTGTGACATTTTTTAACAATACCAAAAAAGAACATTTCCGACCTTACAGACATCTGTTTCGATAATTTACGGCAAATATTTACTTATTACGGCAAAAGTGTAGATTTTACGCACGTTTGCGAATGTTGAAAATATAGGTAGAAAATGGTATAATTTTGTTAGGTTAAGGGTCGCTTAACCTGTGATATCAGACAATCAAGGAGTTACATTATGAAGATACGAGTTATGGTATGCGATGACAATGCGGAATTTGTCGCAAGCGCCAAGTCACACTTTTCGGGGTCGGACAAGTTTGAGCTGGTGGAGACGGCTACCGACGGCAAAATAGCGCTTGAAAAGCTGGACTCGGTGCACCCGGACGTATTGCTGCTTGATTTGGTCATGCCTAATCTTGACGGGTTTTCCGTTTTGGAGCGCGTCAACAAGGGCAATATGAAGATAATAATAGTGTCGGCGCTCAGCCAGGAGGCATTTATATCCAAGGCTATGGGGCTGGGCGCAGACTTTTACATGATGAAGCCGGTGTCCTTTTCCGTGCTGGACGAGCGAATAATAGAGGCGGTAAACAACAAGCGTCCGTCCGCCAAAAACAGGTCCATGGACGAGAAGATAAGCAACATCTTTATCACGGTGGGAATCCCCGCGCACATAAAGGGCTATCAGTATCTTCGCGAGGCGATAAAGATGACCATTGACAATCCGGAAATAATCAATTCCATAACCAAGCGATTGTATCCCGAGGTTGCCGATCACTTTAACACCAGCCCCAGCAAGGTGGAGCGTGCAATCCGCCACGCCATAGAGGTTGCCTGGAACCGCGGCAAGATAGAAAACATAAACACCCTGTTCGGCGTGCGCGTGTACAACCACAACGAAAAGCCGACCAACGGCGAGTTTATCGCGCTAGTCGCCGACAAAATGCTTTTAGAAAGCGTTTAGCGAGTGCAGAATTAAGAATGCATAGTTAAGAGTGACAGGTGTAATAGCCTGTCATTTCTTTTTACAAGAAAAAGCATAACAATAATTATTTAATCTAATCGCGCGATAGCGCATCCTTATCTTTGACTCCGAATTCTTAACTCTTAATTCTTAACTCTTAAAGGCTTGACACCGTTTTTTGTTTTTGGTAGAATATACAATGCGCAATATAATATAGAAAAGCAAACAAGAAAAATTTACTTATGAAGAGGATGATATTGGTATCGTCTCCGCCCGCGTGCGGAAAGACATATATATCAAGGCAGCTTGCCGCGGCGCTGCCGCATGTGGTCTATCTGGACAAGGACACGCTCATTCCCCTATCCAAGCAGATATTCCGCGTAGCCAAAAAGCCGTACGACCGGAGCTCCGATTTTTTTGAAGAGCAGGTGCGCGACTACGAATACGAGGTGATACTCGATTTGGGCTTTGAGGCGTTGCGCTACGACGATACGGTGCTGATAAACGCGCCGTTCACACGCGAGATACGCAACCCCGACTACATAGCTTCCTTGCGGAAAAAGCTAAGCGAAAAAAACGCCAAGCTGACCGTGATATGGGTAGTCACCACGCCGGAAGTGTGCAGGACGCGCATGCTGCACCGAAACTCCGACCGCGACTCCTCCAAGATAAAGCATTGGGACGAATACATACGCTCTGTCGATTTTTCCGTTCCCAAGGACATCGACGGCGGAGAGAAAAACGGACTTTTGCTGTTTTACAATTCGTCGGAGGCCGAATTTCTTAAGTCCATGCACGACGTAGTCACCGCGCTGCAACAAGAGTAAAAAAGCGATATGACGGAAACCACCGAAAAAACAACAATATCCGGCGCGGCGGAATCGGCCGCGACAACCGACCCCGTTCACGCCGATTTTAAGTCGGCTTATGCCTCGGTGCCGAAAAGCGAACGGCGCCGCGGCTTTACCATGCTTATTGCGGCGGGCATTACCCTGGGCGTGTTGTTTATATCCAGGCTGTTTTGGCTGCTTAAGCCGCTGTTCGACCTAGTGTACTACGGCACTTTGCCGATTATTTTGTACTACATTCTTTTGATTATAGTGTACACGGTGTTTGTGGTCTTTTTAAACAAGTACCTAAAACAGCACTGCGAGCTTAGACTGTTCGCGCCGCAACAGCACACCGTGGGCATACCCAACACGCTTGCTATCATTGCTATCGGTGCGCTTACAATGCTGTTTATAAGCGTGGGGCTTAACTTTAAAGTAAAGGTTCAGGTGGAGATGGGCTTTGGCATCACCATGGCGTCTGCGCTCATCAACCTTGCCGTCTACATTTACTACGGTCTGCATCTGTGGCTGGGACTTATTGCCGCCGCGCTCATTCAGCGCGCACTGGACATACTGCTCCCCACAAGATATTCCGTTCCCTGGGGCGCGATAGCCTTGGTCACGGTGTTCGGGCTTATCGAGTTTTTGCTGGAGGCTACCACCACCACGCACCTGTACCCCTGGCTGTACTATATTCTGACGTATGTGTTTGCGGCAGTGTACGAGCTGACCGGCCGCAGCTTCCACCTGACATATTGGGCGTGTATAATAATTTTGGTGTTGTGATATGGCGTTTAAGGACAAAGCGAAAATCATAGGAAATGCGCTACTCCGCTTTTTAAAGACAAACTACTTGATGGTGGCGTACGTGTTTGCGTCCGTCTTTATCGAGCTGACCGGCATTGTCGTTACGTCCGGCAGGTTTTACATGACCTCGCCATGGCTGTATCTGTCGCTGCTTGCGCTTATGTGCCTCATCTCGCAATACCTGCCCGGGCACAAATCGCGCTACGCGTTTTTTATGTGCCTAATCATAGCCAACTTTGTGCTGGACTTTGTGTTTTTGGTCATATTCGACAGCACGGGCGGCACCATATTCGATTTTGCCATGCTCAATCTGCGCCAGGACGCCATGCAGATAATGGAATATGTGCCCATGAGCTTTACCTACATTTTTGTATCCGCGCTTATCATCGTGCTGTACGGCACGCTCGGGTTTATGTTTATCAAGCGCATGCCGCAGCCTAACTCGTCTGTTTCCGCCAAAGTGACCACCGCGGCGCTCGGCGCGGTTGTTATCATGGGCAACGTTATGCTGTCCGTCTTGGGCAACATTCATTACAATTCCAACGACCTAAACTATAAGCTGTACCAGACCGAGACCGGCACGTACTCCAACAAGGGCATAGTCGGCAATCTGTACAACGAGATTGTGCGCGGACTGTGGTTTTCGGACATTGACGTGGGCGACCTCGACGAGCTGCACGACTTTATCTACAAAAACACATCCGAGCGCACCGACTATACGGGCAAGGCCGCAGGCTATAACGTGGTGACAATACTGTGCGAAAGCTTTGAATGGTTCACCTTCCTTTACGACGCCGACAGATACCCCAACGGCTTTGCCGCCGAGGCAAACGACGTGCGCTCCGCAGACGACATAAAAGCGGCGCTCCGTCAGCTTTTCCCCAATTTTTACAGAATGTACGAGAGCAAATCCACAATAATACTCGACAATGCGCACTCACTGGAAAAAACCGACATTTCGGAGAACAAGGCAATATTGGGCAACTACCCGCTGTTAAACCAGTACGTCAACTACGGATATCCCGAAAACACCATTCCGTACAGCATGCCCAACGTCTTGAAAACCTTGTTTAATGTTGAAAGCAATTCCTTCCACAACGGCAGCACCACATTCTACAACCGAAATATCCACCACACGCACGCGCTTGGGTTTAACAGCTTTACGGCGTCCGAACAGATATACACCGAGGAAAACGTCGGGGGCGGCGGACTTGGCGAGCGCAATCTGGACTCCATTATGTTCGACACCTGCAAGGCGGAGATGTTCCCCACGGATCGCAGGTTCAACACCTTTATAACAACAATCACCATGCACGGTCAATACGCCGAGCGCGACAACCTGCAGGCTAACTACGCCAAGATGGACAGCTACGGAATCCTCCCCTACGACGAGGACAACGAGGACGCCAACGCGCTGCGCTACTACTGCGCCGCAGGCATGGACACCGACAAGGCGATAGGCATCATGCTCGACTATTTGGACGAAAAGGGTCTTGCCGACAACACGCTTATCACCATGTTCGGCGACCACAACGCCTACTATCAAGGCATAAGCAACTACGTGAAAAACGTGTATTTTTCGAGCCACGCCAACTACACCGAGCTGTACCGCGTGCCCGTAATGATTAAGGTGGGCAACCGCGACATGGGCAACCCCCATATAAACAAGTTCACGTGCGTAGCCGACATCTATCCCACCATACTCGACCTTTTGGACGTGACGGTGTTTACCAATCTGACCTACGGCGTAAGCGCGTTCTCCGACGAGGAATCGATATTGTATTCACGCGCGTACGATAGGTTCCTCACCGACAAGGTTTTCTTTAACAGTCTCAGCAACGTTCTTTACAAGGCGGCGGACGTGGACTCCGACTACATCAAGGAAATAGAGGAGCGTGCGACAGTGCTGCTCAACAAGATTTCGCACGTAAACAGAATCTTTGCCGCCGACTACTTTAAGAAAAACAAAAACGAATTCAACACGCTTTTGCGCTCGGTAAACGAGCACGCACTCGGCACGGCAAAGTCCGCCGACGCATAGCAAGCTTTTAGCCTGCATACAGTTTTCCAAAAACACAGCACAATGAAAAAAAGCCTTTCACACAATCTGCAGCCGCTGCTTTTCGGCTGTCTTACCGGCATAATTTGCGGCGCGGTTATCGCGCTGTTTTTGGTGTGCGCGCGCGTGGTGGCACGCTTTGCTTCTTCCGTGTATTCGCTGCCGCACACGCTTCTTGCCGTCACATGCACGATTATACTAGTCATTTTGTGCTGTCTTATCACCGCGGTTATTCAAATACTGGTCCCCGCCGCAAAGGGCAGCGGAATTCCGCTAAGCGAGGCGGCGGCGCGCGGCATGCTAAAGGTAAAGTGGCTTAGGTCGGCGGCGGCGCTAATAGCCGGCAGCATATTGGCGTTTTTGAGCGGAATGCCGCTGGGCAGCGAAGGTCCGTCTATTGGCGTGGGCGGCATGATCGGCGAGGGCGTGGGCAGAATCGCCAAAAAGCCGATACAGCTAAGGCGCTGTCTCATAACCGGCGGAGCGAGCGCAGGCCTTGCCGTCGCGTTTAACGCACCGCTCACCGGCGTGGCGTTTGCCCTGGAGGAGACGCACCGCAGATTTACCCCCACAATACTTCTTGCCGCGTTCAGCGCGGTGGTGCCGGCAGTAATAACCGCGCAATTAATGTACTGGGGATTTTCGCAAAGCACTTATCTTTACGGACTGGGCGTGCGCCCTGGCATGGCGGCTCTGCCGTTTTTGCAGCAGAAAAACTACACCACGGTGTCGGAACTCTTTTCGGTGTGCGCCGTCGCTGTGGTTAGCGGAATATTGTGCGCGCTTTTTGCAACCGCGTTCAACCGAAGCGTATTCGCTTTGAGCAAGCTGTTCGGCAAAATAAACAACGCTTTTTTGCGCCTGCTTCCGGCGTTTTTGCTGACGGTGGTGTGCGGACTGTGCATGCACGAAGTCATCGGCAGCGGCGAGGCGACCTTTGAGCACGTGGAGATAGCCACGGCGGCAGGCCTACTCGTCCTTTTGATAGCCATAAGATTTGTCATGACGGTGACGTCGAGCGGCGTGGGCGCAACGGGCGGATTGTTTTTGCCGATGATAGCGATAGGCGGAATAACGGGCACCTTAATCGCCAAGGTTGCCATACTCTGCGGCATGAGCGAAGCTTTTGCGTTTAACGTAATAATGCTGACGATATCTGCGTTTTTCGCCGCGACAACGTTTGCACCCATAAGCGCCGTTATCATGTGCGTGGAGCTTACGGCAAGCTTTGCAAACCTACTGCCCTGCGCGGTGGCTGTGGCTATTGCAACCGCGGTTTCGGGGCTGCTCCGCACAAGTCCGCTGTACGAGCACATGATGGAAAACCTGTACAAGCAGACCGTTGTACCCGGCGACTTTGTTACTGTCAGCGGCACGATACCAAAGGGCTCGTTTGTATGCGGCAGGCGCGTGCGCGACATATTGTGGCCGCATAACTCGCTTGTCACGGCGCTAAGCCGCGGCGAAACGGAGATTGTGCCTGACGGCGAAACCGTGCTGATAGAGGGCGATACACTTACCGTCCGCGCGGAAAACGTGGACAAAAAAGAGTTCACCGCGCAAATGCAAGACTACATTACCGCAAGCGCTACCGATTAGAAAATGCTTAATAAACCAATGCTCCGTCCGAAACGGAGCATTTAATTTATGATAAAATTCATAAAAATATTGACACAAAATGAACACAATGCTATAATTATCATAAATATTTAAAGGAGGTAAAAGATTATATGGCAAAGAAGAAACTTAACGTCATCGGCATCGTGTTTGCGGCGCTTATACTTGTAGGGCTTGTACTCGCAATAGTTGGTATGTGCACTCCGATTTTAAGCAACGGTGATCTCAAAGTCTCGGTAGGCTTGTTCGACGAGGAATGGTCAAAACTCGAGAAATTAAGCGAAAGTATGCCCAACCTCAACGTTCCGTCTCGCACGTTTACTATTATTGCGTTTGTCGTGTTGCTTATCGGTGCGGTTGTAGCGGTATTAAGCGCAGTGCTCGATATGATTGGCAAGGGCAATAAATTCATCGGCCTTGGCGGCGGCGCAGTTGCAGTCCTGGGCGGCATACTCGTACTTATAGCCGGACTTGTACTTGCGAGCGATTTCACCGAATACAGCAAGATCGTTGACCAAACCATAAGCGCCGGCGCGGGCATTTGGCTCGGCTTTATCGGCGGTCTTTTGGCAGGCGTTCCCGCTATCCTCGGTGCTCTAAAAGTAGGACAAAAGTAAAACTACATTAATACTTCTTAACAAAAAAAGCGGGCGTAACGCCCGTTTTTTTGTTGAAGAAATTTATAATTAACCGCGCTTCAACGCAACGATATTGTCAATTCTCAATTCTTAATTCTTAATTAATAGTCCGCCACCTGCAATATGTGAAACACGTATGTGCCCTTTGACTCCAGCGGAATGCCGCAGGACATGAGCGCCGCGCCGGAAAAGGTTTTGTTTTGTTCGCGCACGTGGTACAGGTTATGCTCGTCCAGCCCGTAGAACTTTACTCGCCACTTCTTTTGCGCCTCGCACACGGCATACGCGCGCGACTTGTCCTTGCTCACCGCCATGCGGCAGGAGCCCGATTTGTCGTGCTGGCGGTACATATCTCCGCGCATGACGGATAGGGCGTCGTCCTGATAGGACAGCATTTGCGCGCGCACCGCGCGTTTTATTCCGTCCGACAGATCTTGCGGCAATTCGTAGCCAAGCGTGCCCAGCGTGGCAAGGTCAAACCTCTGCTTAAAATCCTCCGCAGGCAGCGGACAAATGATATTGCGCACCAGCCCGAGCGGATGACAGAATGCAAATTCCTTGCCGATCCTGTCCGACCGTATCCCAAAGTCCACACGCAGCCCGGAAAACGCAGTTGTAAGCCCGTCCATTAGCATAAACATGCCGCGCGCGTACTTTGCCTGCGCCATAGGCTCGGGCGCGTCTATCGTCACGTAGTGCACGTCGTATTGCTCTATTATGCCGCTTAGCTTTTCCAAAAGCGCAAGCGTGTGTTCGTCCGAGTAGTCGTACTTATATTTGTTCTCGCTCTTTTTGCACAGCGGACTGTACAGCACGCTGTTCTTATCTATATTCTCTCTGCTCACGCGCAGTCCTAATGCTATCCCATGCTCCTTGCACGCTGCGGCAAGCTTCTGCACGTCCGCCGCAGCGCTTCCTCCGCAGTCCAAGGCAACCACGCCAAAGCCTATCTCCACTGCCGCCGAAACGGACATTTCGCCCCTTTGCAAAAACAGCACCGTGGGGACGCGCTCGTTCAGCCCGTCCTGTCTCTGCCGCAAAATATCGTGGAATATGCGCGTAATGCCGCCGAGACCGCAGTCCGAATACACGCACAGCATTTCCGGGCAGGTCGCGCTGTGCCCCGGCTCAAGCTTGATTTCGCCGTCGATATCGCACGACACGGAAGCATTGCCGTCCGCCGCAATCGCGCCGTCCGCCGCCGCGCACAAAAACCCGTATGCGTCGCCGTGCCGTTCGTTAAGCCCCTCGCAGGTGGCAACGGCCAAGTACCCTACGCCCTTGGTGGAATTGTTGTATCCGTCCGCCACAACAATGTCGCAGCCGTTTCCGCACGCAACGGACTGCGCTGCGGAACAAAGCGCCACCGCGCCGCTTCCAAAGTTTTCTATCTCCGCCTTACGTGTAAATCCGCCGCGCGGATTGGGCGTGTAAAACAGGTGAGCTTTGAGCCCTATGGTCTTTTCCGTAAGCGTCACGTGCAGCGTTTTTTCTTCCTGCTCCTCTACTTCCGCGCCGTCAAACAAAAAGTGTAAGTCCTGCTTTTTTCCGTCCGCGCCTATCTTTTTAACGGACAGCTCGGGGACCTTTGCAGCGCCCGCATTAAGCGCGCGCAAATCATCCTCCGGCTCGACGCGCTTGCCGAAGTATATGTGCATGGGCACGCCGTCCTCCAAGCCGAAGATATAGCACGCCTCGCCTGCCGACATATAAATAGTGTCGTTTTCTATTTTTATCATCTTATCCGTCCCCTACTAAAATAACTTAGCCGTCACATCCAAAAACAACTTTTGCGGCAGAACGTGCCGTAAAAAGTTTAGCGCTTTGTACTTAAAGCCCACTATATAAAGCGGCTTTTTGCATTTATTGCAGCACTTAAAAATCTTTTTTGCGGCAGGAGCTAACTTCATCCTTTTATGCTCGCGGCCGTCTATTTTTTCCGCAGAAAGCTTAGGCGCGTCGCCGTAGCGCTCGCCGCCGTCCGAATACTTAATCCTGTTTGCGGTAAAGCTCGTTTGAATATCCCCCGGGCAAATCGCGCTTACACGTATGCCGTGGGGCTTTAGCTCCATGTACAGCCCGTATGCCGCCATGTTAACCGCCGCCTTGCTCGCGCAGTACATAGCGCGGTACGGCAACGCAAACAACGCGCACGCCGAGGAAATAAACGCGACGTTGCCGCCTTTTTTCATATACGTAAGCGCGCACTTTACAAGGTTGAGCGCGCCCGTAAAATTGAGCGCAAGCTGGCGCTCCACCTCTTCTATAGGCAGCAGCTCGGTGGCGCCCGACAGTCCGCCGCCGGCATTGGCAATTACGGTGTCTATCCTGCCGTAGCGATTGTACACATCTTCCACTGCGCTTTTTACTGCGGCGCAATCCGTTACGTCCACTGGAATGTCCGGCTCGGTCGCCGTTCGCGACATGCCTATTACGGTATGTCCGCTTTGGCGGTACAACCGCGCAAGCTCCTTCCCTATGCCGGAAGTACTGCCGGAGATTATTACTACCTTTTGCGCCGTATTACTCATTCGCTTTTTTGGTTGTCTTTTTTGCCTTTTGCGGCGCAGCCACGATAAGCCTGTTTATCGCCGCCAAAAATTCCGGCTCGGTCTTGTAGCCTTCCGCTATCAGCGCTTCGTTGTACAGCACCGTCACCGTGTCGGCAAACGCCTCTTCGGAAAGATCGTTCATGCCCATGATGACCGGATGATTCATGTTAACCTGCAACACGCGCTGCGCCTTGACGCCTCCGCCCATCTGCGCCATTATGCGTTCCATCTCCAGCGACACGTCGCCCTTGGCGGCAAGGCACACGGGATAAGACTTCAGCTTGGCGGTTGCGGTTACAGTGGCCTTGCCGTTAAGCTTGTCCTCTATCCGCTTTAATAGGTCCTTGTCCTCCTGCTTTTGCGCGGTTACTTCGCCGCCGCCCGACGCGACGTTTTCAAACTTATGTCCGTCGTAGTTACCGAGCATGCGCGCGACAAACTCGTCCACCGCGTCCACAAAGTACAGCACGTCCTCGCCTTTTTCGCGTGCCAGCTCCAGCTGCGGCAGCATGGAAATCTTTTCCACCGTCTCGCCGCACGCGTACAGTATGGGCGCCTTTGTTCTTTTTTTGTCTTCCTTTAAAGGCACTTTTATGTCCAGCCCTTCCACATATTCCTTGTACGTGATGAGCTTTTTGTTCTTGTCCGAATAGAACAACAGAATGTCCTTAAGCTTGTCCTTGTCCTCGCCGAAATTGTTGTACGCACCAAACTTGATAGCCTTGCCGAACTGACTGAATATCTTTTCGTATTTTTCGCGGTCGTTTTTAAGCAGCTTGGTAAACTCGGCAAGAATTTTCTTTTCCAGTCCGTTAGCAATAGCCTTGAGCCGTCTGTCGTGCTGCAGGGTCTCGCGCGAAATGTTGAGCGCAAGGTCGGGCGTGTCCACCACGCCGCGCACAAAGCCCAAGTATTCGGGTAGCAAGCCTTCGCACGTTTCCATTATCATAACGCCGTTGCAGTATAATGCAAGTCCGCGCTTGTAGTCCTTGGTGTAGTAGTCAAACGGCGGCTCGGCGGGCACAAACAGCAGCGCCGAATACGTCACCGCGCCCTCGACGCGCGTCATTATGTTGTGGACGGGAGTGCGGAAATCTCGGAACGTATGCATGTAAAAGTTGTCCAGCTCGTTTTCGCCGAGGTCGGACTTTTGCTTTTTCCACACGGGAATCATGGAGTTGAGCGTTTCTACCTCGCCGCTTTTGTCGTCATTTTCTTTTTCCATGCGTATGGGATAGCGAATGTAATCGGAATACTTTTTGACAAGCGCGGAAATGCGGAAGTATTCCAGAAACTCGGAATAGCTGTCGTCGTCAACGTCGTCCTTTAGCGTGAGTATTACGTCCGTGCCTGCATCCGCTCTTGTGGCAGGAAGAATGTCAAAGCCCTCTACGCCGTCGCTCACCCACATATATGCGTTTTGCGCGCCCACCTTTTTGGTGATTACCGTGACAGATTTTGCCACCATAAACGCGGAATAGAACCCGACACCGAACTGACCTATAAGCTCGACGCCGTCCTTTGCGGCCTTTTCCTTTTTGAACGTTTCCGTACCGCTTGCCGCTATTACGCCGAGATTGTTCTCAAGCTCCTTTTCCGTCATGCCCACGCCGTTGTCCGTTATAGTAAGCGTGCGCGCCGTCTTGTCTGCTTTTATCTCTATGCAAAAGTCCGCGGCGAGCCTGCTGTCGGTAAGCGACATAAACCTGCGCTTGTCGATGGCGTCCGAAGCGTTGGAGATGAGCTCGCGCAAAAATATTTCGCGGTTAACGTAAATAGAGTTGACCACCAGGTCTAAAAGCTTTTGCGACTGTGCCTTGAATTTTTTCATAATATCTCCTTAAACAAACTCCACTGCGCGAAAAAGGACTTTGCATAAGTGACGCGTGAGAGTTGCGTAGAAAATTTTTGTGATACGAAGGATATGTGCCGTGGTAGTAGTGGAACTACGTCCGCGACACATAGACGCACGTAGCGCAAAAATTTGTAGCAAGACCGCGCACGAACTTGTGCAAAGTCCTATAGTTAAATAAATTTGCCGAAAACCTCGCTCGTGCTTGTGACGTAAGCGAATGTGTTTTTGTATTTTTTAAGAATGTTGTTGAACTCGGTGACTTGGCGCTTATGTATGACGCATATAAGCAGCGCCTTTTCGCTGTGAGCGTACATGCCCATGGCGTCTATCTTGGTCACGCTGTGCTTTAGCTTGGCGATAAGCTCGGCGCTTAGCTCCTCGGGCTCGTCGGTGATAATCTCGTACTTGATAGCCGACTTAAAGCCGGTGAGGATAAAGTCGCCTACCAGCGCGCTTGCAAACTGCTGCGTGAACGACATAAACACAGGCGTAAGCCCGTTGTCGTATACAAAGTACGAGCTGACTACGACCGTAGCGTCCAAGCCCATGATAAACCAGGTTATGCCGGCAGCCTCGTACTTTCGCTGAATGAGCGCGGCTATAATATCCGTGCCGCCGTTGCTCGCGCCCGCGCGAATCATAATGGCAACGCCAACGCCGCCCAACACGCCGCACGCGATTGCGCCCAAAACCGGCTGTGCCGTGGGATCGACAACGCCGTTAGTCACGCCGTACTGCGGAAAATTAAGCTTTTGCATTAGTATCATGCCCAGCGACGCAAGGCCTACGGCGCACGCCGACTTTACGGCATAGCTCCTGCTCAAAAATATAAACGCAATAACTATAAGCGGAAAATTGATTATTATGTTGGTATAGCCGGTGGAAAAGCCGGTCTTGTACTCTATCATCGTACCTATACCGGTGACGCCGCCCGGCGCAAAGTGGAGCGCCTCGGACGTCATAAACAAACGCACGCAAACGGAGCGTATAAACGCCGCGGCAAGTATCATGCACGGCTCAATTACAATGCGGCGAATGCGCTTTTTCTTTTGTTCGGGCGTAAGCGCCTTTTTTGCTTTTTCCCCTTTTTTGGCGACAGGCGCGTCCGCCGTGGCAACCGCCGCAGCGACTTCCTGCTCGGCTTCCGCTTCGGGCTGCGGCGTGGGCTGTTCCTCTTGGTTTTGTTGATTGTCGAAACTCATAAAATTCCTCTGTTTGAGTTATAGCAAACTGCAAAAAATTAATCAAGCGTTTTAAAGATTTTTTATATTATTCTTTATCGCTATTTTCTTGTTTTTGCGCGGCGCTGCCTATTCTTTCTCCGCACTTAACCACCGTTTCTTTGTCCGCCGCGGTGTTAACAAAAAACTCCTCGTCGAGGACGGCGCTGTCCTTCTTAAGCAGCAGGATTATTGTGGAGCCGCCAAACTCGAACCGCCCCTTTTCCTGTCCGCGCTCGAATCTCCCCGACTTGACGTCGTTGACGATTCGCCCCACCATCATGGCGCCAACCTCCACCTGCACCGCCGTGCCGAAGTTGTCGGTGTCGAGCACCGTATACTCCCTGCAGTTTTCGGTGAACACGCGGCGACGCTCCAGCGCCACGGGCTGAACGGTGTGCAGCCTGCCTTTGATAAAGGTATTATCGCGCGCCGACCCGCCGTCAAAAAAGCAGTACCTGTGATAGTCGGTAACGCAAAGCCTGAGCACTATGCACAGACCGCCGCGAAACTCTTCCGCAAGCGCGGAATTTTTCAGCAGTGTTTCCACCGTGTAATCAAAGCCCTTTACGTTGAACTTGAGCTCCTCGTCTATTACGTACGCCGACACCTTTCCGTCGCACGGCGAACACAGCGCGGTTTTTTCCATATCAAACGGGCGAAGCTCGGGCTTTATCCTGCGAGTAAAAAACTCATTGAAGCTGCCGTAATCTTCCTCTAAAAACTCCGACATGTCTATGCCGTTTTTTGCTATATATTTTTTTATTCTGCGGCGGGAAAACCTGCCGTCAAGATGATGCCCGACAAGCTTGCTAAGCCACCGCCTGTTGATTATGCGCAAACAAAGTCCGCCCAGCCTTGTGTAGTACAAAAACTTAAGCGAAGAAGGAACTTGAGGTTTTTCTACGGCTTCGCGCACTGTCAGCTCCTTGTAAGCGGCTCAAACAATACAACGCCAAACACGTAGTATCGAATGAGCGCCAAAGAAATTACCAGTACCGTTACTGTTATCACCGTTATAATAAGCCCGCGCGCGCCCGCCTTGAACATCTTAAACTTGAACACAAAAAGGAACGCGCAAATCAGATACAACGACATCATTATTATGCTTTGGTATATGATTATCGTATTTTGTGTCAACCCTATCCATTCGGGATGCTTGTCGAACATTGTGGCAAAAAGATAAAAGATTGGCAACGCAAGCGACACGTTGGTTATGGGCAAGCCCTCATAGCTGTCGCGTTTTGCAGCATTGGGGTTCTTTAGCCTGTTAACTTCGCTGACGTCGTAGTACGCAAGACGCACAAGTCCGCAAAGCGCAAAAATAATGTAGACGATGCAGTAGTACCAGCGCGTCATGTCAAGCGCCACACCCACCATAATGGGCGCAACGCCAAACGACACCATGTCGCTCAGTGAATCTATATTCATGCCGAACAGCTTGTCATTGTCAGAGCGGTTCCTCCGCGTCCTTGCCACCATGCCGTCAAAGGCGTCGCACAGTCCTGCAAGCAGAACAAAAAACGCCGCTATATCCGATCTTCTCGGTCCGCCGGACGCCGCGGCAAAGCATATGCCGCAAATAGACAAAGCAAGCGAAAGATATGTAAGAATTACTCCGTAGTGCCAATAGCCCACAAAGTGTTTTAAAACGGGGTCGCGCCGCGCAGGCTGCTCCTGCACGGCGGGGTCTGCGTTTTCTACGCCTTCCTCGCTTACGCTATCCGGCTTTTCAGTTGTTTCCGTCATCTGCCTCTTCCTTTGGATTTTCATCCGATTTAATTATATTTTGCTCATCGGTTACAAGTGCAGGGTCGGGAGCGTCCGCCGTATCGTGCGCGGCGGGCTCCGTTATTGTTTCCTCTTGTTTTTTTCCGCGTTTTTTCTTGGGGCGCGGCTCGTAGGACGGATCGTCACGGCTTATCTCGTCCAGCACCGCGCCGCTGTTAAGAGCGGTAAACACGTCCACGTCCTCCGGCACAGGGACAGGCGCGTTGTCCGCGTCGGCCTTGCCCCTTCTTATCCCCATCACGTGATAGACAAGGGTGTACAGCCCCGTTACGGCTATGCCTATATAGAACGAGATTGCGCGCGACACCATCATAGCGGAAAGCACAAATGTCATGTCGGGGAAGCCTATGCCAAACACATTGGGATACAGGTATTCGTACACGCCCGTGCCGCCCGGCAGCGGTATGGAGTTGTACCCGATCATGACGTACGCCTGCATGCAGAACAACTCAAGAAACGTAACGTTCACTTGCGCGAAACGCGGCGACGCCATTATGACAAAGCACGGGATAAGCGTCTGTGATACGCGCTGTGCGATGTTAAGCAGCACGGCGTTTACAAACAGCATGGGGTGCTTTTTTATCACCTTGCGGCAGGAACGGTACTTGGTAATCATATCGTTCAGCTTTTTACGCCATTTGTCGGGCTTTTTTACAATGTGCAGCTTGGCGGCTACGGATATTCCCCAATTGCCTATTGCAAGTATGATCCGCGCCCTGAAAAGACAAAACAGAAGCAGCACCAGCAGCAAAAGCTGAATTACAAAGCCGAATACGATTAGCGTTTTGGCAAGCCAGTGCCCAACCTGCAAGAACATGCCTGGACACGCGATTATGCCGAACAACCCCACAAGTATGGTGGCTATTGTGTACGACACTATGTTTAATAGCACCGTAAACCCGGCTTGTCCGCCGCTCATGCCGTCACGCATCATGTAATACACGGACGCAGGCTGACCGCCTGTTGCGGACGGAGTAATTGCGGAATAGTAAATATCGCTGGTGGAATACGCTATTGACGATGTGAACTTGGATTTATACTTAAGCTTGCGGGATATCATGTGCAGACTGGCGGCCTCAAACAGGATAAAGCCGAGTAGCCCGCCGAACGCGCCCACTATAAACCAGGGATTGCTGTTGTAAAGGAAATGCCAAATATCGTTAAGATTTATGTCCTGGCTGACAAAAAGCACGGTAAGCGTGACGCCTATCAAGACGACCAAGAACACGCTATTTAAAATTTGCTTTTTTAACTTTTTTGTCATAACCGTTCTCTTATTGCAAGGCGTAAACCTCGACATATACAATACTATCATATTCGGTGCGGATAGTCAAGCAAAGCAAGGCGATTACACATATTCAACATATTTTACACAAAAATACCGAGGCGCCTTAGTCCTCGGTACATAGTATCTGTAATTTAAGAATAGATAATAGATAAGAAATGAGAATGAGATCCTTCACTTCGTTCAGGATGACAAAACGAGGTTGCGCTCCGCGCGTTTCAAGAATAGTACGGCTAGCCCCCCTCACTCTGAACTCTTAACTCTGTTGAGCGAGTTTTTTGTATTTTTCGGCGAGCTCTTTGTCCTCTTTGGTGCCTATGCCGCGCGCATAGCAATCGGCAAGATCGGCGTAAGCGACGACAAAGCCGTTTTCCGCGGCGCGCTTAAACAGCGAAAACGCGCGCTGCTCGTCCACCCTTGTACCCACGCCGTCGCGCAGGCATTTGGCAAGGTTGTACTGCCCGGGCGCGCTTTCCGCGTCGGCGGCTATTGTGTAAAGATGAACGGCCCTTTCCGTGTCCTGCGGAACGCCCCTGCCCGTCTCGTAGCAGAAGCCGAGGTTGGCGACCGCGACGGCATTGCCTTGTCTTGTCGCTTTTTCAAACCACTGTACCGCCTGGGCAAAATCCACTTTTACGCCCCTGCCGTTAAGATAGCACATGCCCACGTTGTTCTGGGCTATTGCGTAGCCGCTTTGTGCGGCGCGGTAGTAATACAGGTACGCACGCTCCCCGTCCGCCTTTACGCCGCGACCGAAGTTGTAGCAGTCGCCCACGTTGTTTTGCGCCGCGGCAAAGTCCAGCTCCGCGGCTTGCAGGTAGTATTCAAACGCGCGCTCGAGGTCGAGCTCTACGCCCAGTCCGTGCTGATAGCAAAATCCGAGATCGTTGAGTCCGCCGGGATGATTTTTTTCTGCGGCGGCACGAAAAATTTCCACCGCCTTGTCGTAGTCGCGCTCCACCACAGAGCCGTCAAAGTAGAAGTGCCCAAGCGTGAACTGCGCGTCCACACTGCCCATATCCGCAGCCTGTTTTATAAGCTCGTACGCCTTATGCTCGTCATGCTCCACGCCGAGCCCGCGTATGTAGCACACGCCCAGCGAAAATATTGCCGGCGCGTAGCCGAGCTTTGCGGCCTGCGCGTAACCGCCCGCCGCACGCTTAAAGTCGACGGGAACGCCGTCGCCGGTGAAGTACTTCTCCGCTTGGTCAAAGTACTTTTTTGCCATAAACTCGGTGGGCGAAAGCCCGTTCTGTTCGTTGTTGTTTGCCATAAAAAACCCCGTAGTATCACACTATTTTTATGCGATACTCATGTTAATATTTTACCATAGTTTAAAACTAATTGCAAGAAAATTAGTTAGTTCGGAATCAAGAGTTGATAGTTAACAATTATTTTAGACGGCAAAGTCCCCATTTACTCTGAACTCTGCACTCAATACTGTATTTCTTTTTTCACCTTGTCAGCCGCGGACTTGCCTAAAATAAGCGCGATAAGCTCCAGTCCCAAATCGACCGCACAGCCCATTCCTCGCGCCGTGGTGATATTTCCGTCCGTGACGACGCGCGCGTCTATATCCACCTTTGCGCCGTCGCAGCCACTCTCAAAGCCGGGAAAGCACGTCGCTTTTTTTCCGCGCAAAAAGCCTCCTGCGCCCAGCACAACCGCCGGCGCGGCGCAGATGGCGGCAACGCGCTTGCCCGATTTAAGCTGTTTGTCTATTGCCGAGATAAGCGGCGCGCAATGCGCAAGATTGGTAGAGCCCGGCATTCCGCCCGGCAGAAAAATAAGATCGGCGTCGGTCAAATCCACCTCGTCTGCCGTTTTGTCCGCCGTGATCGATATCTTGTGCGAACTGACTATGTTCTTGCCGCCCACGGACACAAGCACGGTGTCTATGCGCGCGCGGCGCAGCAGGTCGACGACGGCGAGGCACTCCACCTCCTCCGTGCCATCCGCAATCATAGCGTAAACCTTTGACATGATTCTCTCCTTTTGTCGGGAAAATAATGACCGACTTTACATATTATACACCGTCAAATAGCAAAAGTAAATATTAATCTTGATTTTTTGCGCGGCAAATGATAGAATTAAAGCATGGAAAAATTGTGCGTTATCTTCGGCGCGGGAGAGGTATACTCGCCGCGCAAACGTTTTAACAAGGACGACATCATCATCGCCGCAGACGGCGGATATGCCGCGGCGATTGACGCCGGATTGGAGCCAAACGTCGTGATAGGCGACTTTGATTCGGGCGAGGCGCCGACTGCCGCCGCGCACGTGATAAAGCTCAACCGCGACAAGGACGACACCGATATGCTAGCCGCCGTCAAGCTTGGGCTTAGGCGCGGCTACAAGACGTTTGTGCTTTACGGCGGCACGGGCGGACGGCCCGACCACACGTATGCTAATATCGCCACCCTCGCCTATCTGAACGCCTTTGACGCGCGCGGCTTTCTTGTGTACAAGGACGCAGTGGCGACTGTAATCAACAACAGCTCAATCACCCTGCCGAAAAGCGCGCACGGCACGGTGTCCGTGTTTGCGTACGGCGGCAAAGCAAGCGGCGTAACGTACAAAAATTTAAGCTATATCTTAGAGGACGCGGAGCTATCCCCCGACTTTCCGCTCGGGGTGTCCAACGCCACTACAGACAGTCCCGCAAAAATATCTGTAAAAGAGGGAAGCCTACTGATTTATTTTCCGAGAAAATAAATGAGTTAAGAGTAAAGAATTAAGAGTTAAATAGAGTCGCGCTTCGCGCGATTTTTAATTAAGATAATAGATAATAATTGACAGCGCTTCACAGCCTGCGGCGGAGCTCCCCTTGCATAGGGGAGCCTAATAATGTTTCGCGCATAAAAAGAAATGATAGGCTTAACCGCCTATCACTCTTAACTCTGAACTCTTATAAGATACTCTGCATAAGTGACGCGCCATGATTGCGCATGAACTTGTGCGGAGTATCTAATTCTTAATTGCTTTCTGCGCCGGCTTAGAGCCTAATTTTGCGGCCTGGCGTATAAAGCTCTGCCCGATGTTTTCGTTCTTTTCCATACCGATGCCTTCTATGTAGCAGCAGCCGAGGTAATACATGGCGTCGGGATGTTTTTGCTTTGCCGCCTCTTTGAACCAGAAAACGGCCTGTTCGTAATCGAGATCGATATCCTCGCCGGAGTAGTACATACTGCCAAGCGTGTATTGCGATTCCGCGTCGCCCTCCATTGCAGAGGCGGTAAGCTCGTCAAACCGCTGCCAAAACTCGCGGTTGGCAAGCTGACTGCGGTACTCCTCCATTATCTTTTCGTTTTCGGCTATAAGCTTGCGCTCTTCCTTGATGCGCTCCTCGGTGATGTCGATTGTCGCGTTGTATTCCTTGCGCTTTTTGGGATTGCCGAGCACTGCAAACGCTTCCTCCACGCTTTTCAGCTTGGCGGCAATCGCGTCGCCGGGCTTGCCGGAGTAACGCTTGACAAGCTTGTTGTACGCTTCTTTAATCTCCTCGTCAGTCGCCCAGATAAGCACGCCCAGTTCGCCGTACAAAGTGGGCTTGGCAAGGCGCTTGTCCTTGTTGGTCTTTTTGTTCCACGCCTCGATGCGCTTTTCGGTATCGGACAAAAACTCCTCGCTTTGCGCGTACTGCACCCACTGTTCGTTTTCCGCGCGCGCGGCCTCAAGCTCCGCCGTCAGCTCGTCTATCTGTCGATGCAGAGCCTCTATCTCCTCCTGGAGTTGGCGACGCTTGTCCTGCTGAAGTCTTATCTGCGCCGAGTTTTTAAGGTCGAACTGCTTGTTGTCGCGCTCCAGTCTAGAGCACGTTTCCGTCAAGGATTCGCGCTCCTTTTCCAAAGCGTCCTTTTCGGCGCGGAGTGCGGACATCTCGCGCTCCATCTCGAGTATGGTCTTTTTGGCCTTGTCAAGCTCGGCCTTTAATTCCGAGATGTCGCCCCTTCCGCGGCGATTATTATTGTTTTGCGCGTCGAGCGCTTCCTCAAGCTCCTTTATTCGGGTCTTTTCCAAAGTGTTTTCGCGGTCACGGCTGAACAGCTCCTGCTCCAGCTCGCGTCTGTCGCGCTCGGCGGTGGCGAGCTTGCGCTTGAGATCCGCCTCACTGTCCTGCAATTCCTTTATCTTTTTGGTCTCCGCCGTCATCTTTGCAAGCGAAGCCTTTAGCTGCTGTATCTCCGCCTGAAATTGAGCCCTTGCGTCATTGGCTCCCTGCTGGTACGCCTGGTTGACCATTGCCTGAACCTGCGCCTGCGCCTGCGCTTGCGCCATGGCTGCCTGCGCCTGCGCTCTGGCACGCGCGTTCATGCCGCTCATGTTCATCGTCCTAAACGCAGCCTGACGCGCCGCCTCCTGCGCCTGTGCGCGCTGGCGTGCGATAATCTCCTCCTGGCTGGGATGGGGCGCGCTCGCCTCGCGGAGCTTAGCGTCGTATTCCGCCCTTTGCTGCGGATCGGAAAGTACGGCGTTTGCCTCGTTGATGTCGGCAAACTTGCTCGCCGCCGAGGCGTCACCGGGATTTACGTCCGGGTGATATTTTTTGGCAAGGACGCGGTAGCTTCGTTTTATTTCGTCATCGGTCGCGTTCGGCTTTATGCCCAATATCTGATAGTAGTTTTTCATACTTTTTTAATTTTACAATAATACTCGAAAATTGTCAATTAGTTTGTACAAATTCGACGGAGTTGTCTCACTATCTTAATCTGTTTTTACGACCGCACCGACTCGCTAAGATCTTTTAGATAATAGATAAGAAATAAGAAATAATAAAAGGTGGTTCTGCCGAACCACCTCTCATTCTGCATTCTTAATTAATCAAACGGGTTTCGCCTAAGCTTAGCCTCGTAGATGTACCGCCTGTCAAACGGATTGACGTCGCAGCGGTAGTCCGCTTCCGTCGCCTCGGGAAGGTCTGTAAACTCGCTGCATTCGTAGTAGCGTTCCAGCTTGGAAAACATTACGTAGCCGGAGTTTGCCTCGGTGATAATGCACTCCCCGGGCGCAAAGTGCGAAAGCCTGCTCTTAGTCACCAACGGGATGGTTTCTATGCTGTACTGCTCCATACCGTCGCCGTTGCCGTTTAGCGCGGACAGCGGAGAAATCCTAGTAAACTCGCCGCACTCCTCGGAAAACGCCTTTAGCGTTGCGGGGTTGTTGGAGCCGAAAAACACGTGCATATTCAGGTTGTCGCGAATGATCTCGGCGACGTCCTGGCCGTACACCTTGTTGAGCTGCGCGTAAGACTGGAAAATAAGAATAAAAAAGATGTTGCGCCCTGCGCACGCGGATATCGTCGTTTCAAAGTCGCGGATTGCCGGGAAGTTGCCGAACTCGTCCAGAATAAAGTAGAACGGAACGTCCAGCTTGCCCTTGCCCGACGCGTTGGCCTTGTCAATGAGGTATCTGTACGCGTTTTGCACAAACAGGCTGATCACCTGGTAGTGCACTTTAACCTCGTCGCGGTAGTCTATAAACACCGCGGTGGGTCTGTCGCAAATACCCTCCACGTCAAACGAATTGCAGCGCGTGATAAGCCGCATTGCGCATTCGCGGAACACCGCCATCTTTGTGTTGAAGGTGGCGACAACGCATTTTCTCGTGTTGCTCGCGTTCTCCAAAAGGTTGTTTTTGGCAAGCTGCAGCGCGCGCGAGGAGGATTTTCTCGAAGAGAAGTATCCGCTGTCGTTGTAGTGCGTGCCGCCGTCGTCTCTGAACTGCGCGAGTATTGTCAGTATAGTGCTGAACGAGAACGTCTCCTCTGTTATGCGGTTGGGGCCCTCGTCGCTGTCCTCCAGCATCGCCCACAAAAACGCCTTTAATAGCTCTCTCGCGCTGTCCTCCCAGTACGGGTCCTGCAGCTTTTCCGTGGTGATAAACATGGAGCACAGCATGTCTATGTCGTTGCCCACCTCGTCCATGTACATTTCGCGGTAGAGCGCGACGTCGCGGTCGAGCTCGGCGTGATCGGTGTACACCTTGCCGAAAAACTTATATCTGCAGCCCTGCAAATCGGTAAACACCGTCACCTCGGTATCCACGCTGACCGCCCTTTTATATTTGCGGAAGATGGGAGTGAGCATATTCCAGCATTCGCTGTGCATATAGTCGCGGAAGTTCAGCAGCTTTACGTCGTAGCCCTGACGGCGCAGTGTCTCGGACGTGCTTTTGTACAGCTCGCCCTTGGGGTCGGAAATTATCATGCTGCGCTTTATCTTTTGCCGCGCAAACGATAATATGGTGGGAATGGCATAGCTGGTGGTTTTGCCCAAGCGAGTCGCCGCAATGACGCCCACGTGGCTTTCGCCGCCGCTGTACGTTTGGATAAGCTTGCCGTCCTTGTGCCTGTTCATCTTGAGCACGCCGGGCATGTACCCGTCCTCAAGCGCGTCGTACTCCACGGTGTTGGGGAGCTCGGCGTCCTCGTAGCCGACAAGCCGCATATCCTCGTAGCCTTTAAGTAACTTATTGCTATATTTCATCGCCGTCACCTCCGAAACCGTATTTTTTCTTTTCGGTACGCACGGCGGCGCACTCGTCTATGAGCGCGGTCGTGATTACCGTTTCCGCCTTGTCGCGGTTGTACCTGACAACTGCGTCTATGGTGCTTGCAGCGCCGTCAATCGTCGCCGCGGAAAGGCGCGCCTTGGCGTCCTCGTCAAGCGTGACCGACTTTACGCCGTACAGCCGTTCGGCAGTATGCAGCATGTCGGCAAACAGCGCCGGCTTTTCCTCGGCGGTCACTGCGTCTATAGACACGACGTCGCAGTACTTTCTCAGCTCGGGCGCGTTGGCCTTGTCGCAGAAGCACACGGGCAGAACGTTGCCGAGGTCTATGACAAGTCCGGGGCTCAAAAGACTGAACTTTTTGCGCCGACGGCTCTGCAAAAATTCAAGCGCCTCCGCCATGATGCCTGCCGCGATACTGCCGGTGAAGGATATAAAGTACACGTTGAACGCGTCCTCGTCGCAGCTGCGCACATATATGTGCTTGCCGGTGGGCTGAAGGTCGTTGCCGTCTAGACCGGCTACGTCTATGTATTCCACGTGCGCACCGACAAACGCCGCGCGGATATACCGAGCATACAGCCTGCGCAAGTACTCCGAGTTGGAGCAAATGCAAAGCGGCCGATACGCCGAGCGCTGAAGCAGATCGCTGTTTATAAGTCCGCGGCGGATGCTGTTTTGCTCCTTCTGCCTGACGATGGGCATGCCGTCCAGCGCCGTGCAGTCGGGCGCGCGGTCCGCGCCGTGCAGCTTGAGCGGCAGGTCGGCAATGTCGGATATTGTCTGCGCGTTGGATGAAAACATGGTGTGTTCTTTGTCGCGCGGAGAAAGCACGCCGCTGAAGATTATGCGCGCGTACTGCGCAGCGTAGACCTCAGGCGACAGCTTGCGGAGCGAAAACGCCTTGTTAAGCAGCTCGCTCTCAAACACCGTGCCGGTCGCCTTGCAGCCGTAAACGCCCTCTGCGACAGCGGGGAACATGCGGTACACCGTGCCCTCCGCAACGGTAAACAGACGGTTGACGTTTACATTCCGCCCTGCCTCGTCGTAATACAATGCGGCAAGGATGCCCTCTACATTGTTCCACTGCGCAGCCTTTTCCAGCGCCTTTACGCCGGAGGCAACGTCGCGGTCGGTGTAAATCCCCTCGCACAGGATAAAGCCGAGCACTCTAAGCGCCGCCACCGTGCCGCGGGACGCGCCCTCGGTGATCATGCGGAAAACGGCGGACTCGGTAAGCCGCGTTCCGTCTAATTTAAGCGTGTGCGCCTTGGAGAGCGCCGCGCCCTTGACGGCGATTATATCGTCTATGTCGGAAGGGATATCGTCCCCGTCGCCGTTGAGCGCCGCATACTTCTTTATGCGGCAAAACTGCAGATAGTCGGCAAAGGTGACAACGTCTTTGACAACGCTGTCCTCGGTGAGCGCGAACAGCTTGTCTGCCTCCGCCGGGTCTACAAGAAAGATCCTGCTAAGCGTGTCAAAAACCTTTTTTCTGTCCTTGACAAGCTTGCCCAAAGCACATCGGAATAAGTAGTATTCCGACAGCAACAGTTCGTACTGATTAAGCATGGTTAACCTCCTTTTGTAATAGGTGCGCGGTAGTTACGCATTAGTATTGATTTTTACTGATTACAAGATCGATAAGCCCGTACGCCTTGGCCTCGTCCGCCGTGAGAATAGTGTCGCGGTCGGTGTCCTTGGCTATGCGCTTTACGGTGTTGCCGGTGTTGGCGGCAAGGATTTGGTTGAGCCTGGCGCGCATGCGCTCGATGTGGTTGGCGGCGATTATTATATCGCTCGCCTGTCCGCTTGCGCCGCCGAGAGGCTGGTGAATGAGTATCTCGCAGTTTTTGGTGGCTACCCTCATTCCCTTGGTGCCCGACGACAGCAAAAACGCACCCATACTGGCGCACATGCCAAGCCCCACCGTGCGGATTTTGGCGTCTATGTAGTTCATGGTGTCGTAGATCGCCAGCCCGTCGCTGACGCTGCCGCCGGGGCTGTTGATCTGCAATGTGATAATACGCTCGGACGGAGGGACGTCGTCGGTCTTGAACTTATCGTCCAGGTACTGAAGCTGTCCTATAACCAGCTCCGCCATCGGAGTATCCACAACACCGAAGATGTTTACGGTATTGCGGTTGAGCGAATACTCCCAGGAAAACTTTTCTCTCTCGTTCATGATACACCTCTCTTTGCGGCAGAGCCGCGGTTTAAAGTCTTGTTGTTGCTTTGCACCTTTTCCTCCTTCATGAATAGTGTAGCAGAGGACAAGGCGCATTTCAACGCGGTTTCCGCGCGGTTATTGCAGACAAGCCGCAAAAATAAAAGAGAACTTGTAAATTTTACAAGCTCTCGAAATCACACGAAAAAACGCGCAAAAAATGCCTATATGACGTTTTCGGTCGAACCTCGAGTCGGCCGAAAATTTACCAATCGACCGAATTAATTTTGTTCTTTTGTTGAAGCGCTGTTTTCAAACACCAACACTTGCTCGAGCGGAATGCCGCAGATTTCGGCATAAAACAGCAAGTCGGATATGGTAGGGCGCGCCCTGCCCTTTTCCCAATTGACTATTCTGCTTTCGTTATCCAGATAGAATACGCGCGCCAGCTCGCTCTGGCTGATATGATTGTCCATGTCAAGCCTGCACGTTTCGCACTCGCCCGAGCAATTATTCCTGCCGCTACTAAGCTGCCAGCACACATACTTGCGCAGGTTGTAATTGTTTAGCCTTAGGTTTTGCAGGTTGCGCCCCGTGTCCTTCCAGTTGACGGCGCGGTACTCTATTTTTTTCATGGTTACCTCAAAATAAATTATGAAAGTAATAATTGGATTCGAGTTAAGGGGCTTATGCAAAAGTGACGCGCAAAGATTGCGCCACATAATTTTTGTGCTACGAAGGATATGCGGTGCAGGTCGTAGCAGCGCTACGTCCAAAGCGCATAGACGCACGTAGCGCGAAAATTTGCAGCAAGATTGCGCACGAACTTTTGCATAAGCCCTAATAAAAAAGTGCATAAGCGTGGGTATACGCTTATGCACTCTGCTTACCGATGTTAGTTTTTGGCGCGCAAATCAGTTGACGTCGCCGCCGACATACATTGCTTCCAAATCGTCTGCCGTGCGTCCGACAAGCTCAATCATCGGGCCAAGCTCAGACAGCGGAACAAAGTTCATATTAAGCGTAATTCTTACAAAGTATTTTTCACCCATCTTTTCCAAACCGACAAAGTACTTTTTGCCGATGACCTCGAGCGCCTTGTACACATAGCCGGGCGGAATTTCGCCGACTCTGGAAAGCACTTCTACAAGCAGTCTGTTGGACTGTTGCTCGTGGTCTACCAAAACAAGCTGAGTCCTGTCCTGTTTGTCGGGGTATACGAATACAATCTTGATGAGATCTCCCTCTCTGGTGGTTTTGTACGTGGATTCAAGGTGTCTTACCACGTCATTCCATGTAGCAGCCATTTTATTACTCCTTTTTGGTGTTTTTCCGCAAATCTCATCACAAAATAAGATTGCGGAGTAAGTATATCACACAACATTTTGTGTTGTCAATAGATATACAAAAATTTTTTTAAGAAATTTCAGCGTTTTATAAACGTATCTAAGATTTGGTCAATCTGTTCGCCGTTTAGCTTGTTGCTGTCAAGAAGCCTGCGCACCAGCTCGTCCACCGCCATCTTGTTGTCGGAAATCGTCTTTTTCGCAATGTCAAGCTGTTCCTTAAGTATCTCGTTTATCCGCTCGCGCAGCACCGAGTAGTACGGCGTAAGCGCGATTTTTGCGGGGTCAATGACGCCCAGCCCGAGCTTTTCGTCCATGCCGTAATAGCAGATAAGCTGCTCGGCGCGTGCGGTGGCGTTTTGCAGGTCTCCGCTCGGTCCTGTGGACACGCCGTCCTCCTCGCCGTAGTAAACAAGCTCCGCCGCCCTGCCGCCTAGCGCCGTGCGAATGAGGGCAAGCATATCCGCCTTGGTGTAAATCTGCTTATCCTCTCTGTCGCCGTGCTGCATGTATCCGCCGTGATTGTCACGCGCGACAATTGTAAGATACGAGGGAGTCTCGCCGCTCAGCCAGCACATAAGCGCGTGACCGCACTCGTGCCGCGCCGTGCGAAGGAGCGTTTCGTCGTTCCATTTTTTAACCTCGCCGCTGTTGTACTCCTCAAACGCTTCCTCAAACGATTCGTCGGTGACGGCAAAGTCCGGTTGATTGAGCGCGGAGCGCAGCGCCATTTCCACTACTGACGCAAGGTCGGCAAGGCTCATGCCGGTAGAGCGCATGGCTATGTTCTTTATCTGCGATTCGGACAGAGTGAGGTTGGTGTTGCGATCAACCTGCATGCGCAAAAACTGTTCGCGCTCCTGCCTGTTGGGAAGGTCCACCTCTATCCGCCTGTCAAACCGCCTAAGTAGAGCCGGGTCAAGCTGCTTTTTTCCGCCGTCGTCTACGCCGACGTTGGTTGCCGCAAGCACAAAAACCGGCCTGTCGGGGTGGGTCTTAAACCCGTCCATCTCGGTCAAAAACGCAGTGAGCGTGTCGCCGGTGTGATCGTTTTCCGCGCTTAGCTCCGCACGGGAAATACCTATGGCGTCTATCTCGTCTATAAACAGCACTGCGGGCGCGTACTTTCTGGCGGCGGCAAACAGATCGTGCACAAGCTGCGAGCCCTCGCCCACGTACTTGCGCAAAAACTTGTTGCCCTCAACGGCAATAAACGTGACTTCCGATTCCCCGGCAAGCGCCTTAGCAAGCAAGGTTTTGCCCGTCCCCGGCGGACCGTACAACAGTATGCCCTTTGGCGGACGCACGCCGTTTTTGGCGAACTTTTTGGGATTTTTCAAAAACTCCGTAAAAAAGCCGAGCTCCTTCTTGGCGTTTTCCGCGCCGATTACGTCGTCGAACTTTAAGTCCGGTCGCGACATATCGCTTAAAATATTGTCGCTGTCCTCGGCTTCCACCGCGGTAGAAAGCTTAAGATCGAACAGTGTGACGTGCGCCACGCCGCCATCCACGCTTTGCGCCGTCTGGTATGACAAAATCTTTCTTGCGCGCGCAAGATCCATAAGGTTGCGCTGCTGTTTGGCAATGTTGCACTTTTCCGTCACCTGCGCGCAGAAGTCCCCGTCGTCCAGCTTGATTATGCCCATTGCGCCGTTGCGCGAAAAGGACAAAAGCTCCTCGCCGGTTATGTCGTAGTTGCCGCCCAAAACATACAGCGGCGTGTTTACGTTTTGGCTGATGTAATTAAAGAAGTCGCGCCCGACGGAATCTATGTCCTCCAGATTAAGAACGTCCTGTCTGCCCTTTCTCAAACCGCACTTAACGTCGCAGAGTATGACGGAAATCTCGTTTTCCGCAATGATATTTTTTGCCGTTTCCATATCGGACGCAAAGTGAGTGGCAAGGTTAAGCTGTTCTCCGCACTTGTCTTGGACGTCCTCGTCCGCAAATATAAGCACCTCGGGATTTTCCGCAGGGGTGAAAAGCGCCTTAATCTTTTCGTCCTCCGGCAGCTCCACGCCAAATCGTATCGTGTCGAACTCACCGCCGTTTTTGTCGGATGAAATCAGCCGATAAAACTCGTAAAGCTCGTTATAGAAAAAGTTGACCGCCTTGCCGCGAATGGACCTGGCGTCCGCTCTTCCGCCCTCCGAATACAGCACGGCGTAGTTGATGTCGCCGTTTGTCTCTATCTTGACGCCAGTTTTGCTCTCGAGCGCCGCGGCGTGTTCGGCAATGCCGCTGCCCACTATGCGAAGCAAATCGTGCGCCTCCAAGCGGTTGAACATGATGACGTTGCCGGATGCCAAGCGCGAACACATAGCCTCGGGAAAGTACGGCGTTCCGTCCGCGCGCATATCTGTAGCAAGCGCGCGCACAACCGTCTTTTTGGGCACGCCCGACAGGTTGATTATGTCGGGGTCCTCGTACAGCTTTTTGCCGGCGTTGGTGGTGAATATGATTATGGTATCCGAAAAATCTATATCCTTATCGACAAAGGGGTCGCGCAGCCTGCCTGCGTCGAGTATCTGCAAAAACAGGTTGATCACGTTTAGATGCGCCTTTTCCACCTCGTCAAACAAAAGAATGCTCCTCGGGTTTCTGGCGACAAAGCCTGTGACCGCACCCTCGTGCGAGCCCTTGTACACGCGGTCCGTGCCGGCAAAATCCTCGTTGGCCTGGTGCGCCGAGTACGCGCTCATATCAAAGCGCTTGTACGGCAGCCCCAATACCTCCGCCGCGTTTTCCGCAAGAAAGGTTTTGCCTACCCCGGGCGGGCCCGCAAAAAGAAAGGTGGCGCGCGGCTTTTTGCGCTTTTTCATCAGCGCGGAAACAAGCTCGGCCTGGAAGTATCCGGATACAAACATCTCCACCGCAAGGTCCTGACCGAACACCTTGTCAAGCAGCTTATCCTGAACCTCCTTCACCCTCTTTACATGGTCCATCAGCACAAATTCCGATTCGGGTTCGTCGTGCGGCCTGTGCGGTGCCTGACCGTCCGACTCAAAAGCGGGCTGATCGTCGTAATCGTTGTCGGTCTCGGAGGACTCCTCCCTGCGGCGCAATTCTTCCTCCCTGCGACGACGCCACGCCTCCTCTTCAAGCTTGAGCTGCTCCTCCGCTTCCTGTTTCAAGCGTTCGTGTTCCGCTTCGTATTCTTTTTGGCGGCGTTCGCGTTCCGCCTCAAACTCTTGCCGGCGGCGCTCTCGTTCCGTCTCCTCGTCGGGCGCCTGTTCGCCTTGCGTTGCCGTCTCTTGCGCCGCAAGCTCAAGCGGCGTGGGCTCTTCTTTCTGCGGCGTGGGCTCTTCCTTTTTGCCTGCCGAAACGATAAACTTTTTCACGCACTCGGACGGGTTTTCCAGCAAAAACTCCAGCATGTCGCCGGTGGTAAGCTCCTTGCCCTCCTCTCTAAGCTTGGTCCTTAGCGTATATTCCGTCTTGGTAAACTCGGTGTTAAACGCGTCGTCATGCTTAGTCTGCCGCACTTCGCCTTCCATGCGCACAGCAACGTCCATGACGTCTATGTTGTAGCGGCGGAAGATATTTCTTACATCACTAAGCTCGTCCGCGATAAGCGATTTGTCGTATATGTATATTTCCGGTATGCCGTCAAGCTCGCCGCGGCTGTCCGCCAGAACAATATTAAGCAGCGCGGTGACAAAGTAGTCCGCGTCCACGCCTGTTTGTCCGTCCTTTCTTGACATGCCAAAGGCATACTCGAGTACCTTTTTGTACAGCTCACTTTGCATAAATTACACCGCCTTTTGTTCAATCCAAAACGGCACGATTACCTATAGCCGTCGTGATTGTAATTTAGTGTATCATATGTTTCGACAAAAAGCAACCCAATAACGGACTTTGCACGTCCGATTGCGGCGCAGCAAATATTTATTTTGCTCTTTTTATATACGCGTCGGTTATCTGCTTGGCTCTGTCTAGCGTGGGCGCATAACCCTCGGAAAGAAGCGCACCGTTTAGCTCGGTCTCGCTGTACTTGCTGCCCAAAGATTTTTTGGCGGTTTCGTGAAGATTGTACATAGTGTACATTCCGTAGCCGTACGGAACATACACCGCCGGAATCTCCATCAGCATTTCTATCATGGTGCTGTCGCCGAGTTCGGTCGCGGTCACGCCTAAGTAGTTGATATTGATATCCCACAAAAGCGTATTTACGTAGCCGAACAGCGTGCGGTATTTTTTGTACTCGCAATACTTGGCAACGGCGGTATCGGACGTTTTGGCTATGTTGTCCAAAAGCGCCAGCTCCACATAGTTTGCCCAGCCCTCGGAAAAGGCGAGGCTACCGAAGCATGTGGAAAGCAAGCTTGTACCTACCTCCTTGGATTTTACGTGCGCGTAAAGATGTCCGGGATAGCCCTCGTGCGCAATGGTGGTGAGTAGATCGGACGGGTTGTTTTCCATCTGGTATCCGTTGAGCGTTATCGTCTCGCGCGAATTCTCTTGATCGATCGGCGTGCGCATGTAGTACGCAACCGCATTGGTGATTTCGGATACAGTGTCGTCCATGTACTTGAACGCTATATCCGGCTCGGTAGATAAATCGGGCACAATGTCCTTGGCAGCCACCTTTAAGTATTCGATTATCTCGTTGGGGTCGGTCAGGTTTAACAGCGACTTTGTCTCGTCGTAGTATTCGTAAAACTCGTCGTAGGTGGCTTTGTCGGTGAGCTCCAACGCGTCAATCTCGGCGAGCACAGCGTCCTGCTTGTCCTTGTAAGTCTCGGTTGCGGCATGCAGCTCCTTGTACACCGAACCGACGCTTACGTTTGCAATTCCGGTCTTTTGGCGGAACAGCCATTCGTAATACGCCCTGCCGGCGGCGCCTGCGGAAGCGAGATAGCTCTTATGCACCGTCTCCGCCTTGCCGACGTAATCCTCCAGTCCGTCGTACAGCGCCTTTACGCCCGACATATAATTATCTTGAATAGCCGTCTTAAAAACCTGCTTGTACGCCGTCTTTTTCTCCTGCGAAAGGAATGCGGCATTTTCTATCTTGTTATCCGCAATGTCGTAAATGTAATATTCGTCGCCCTTTTCGTAAACGTCAATAAGATAGTCGCGCATGGAAGAAACAGTGTAGTCGTACAGCGGATAGCCCGCCTTGTCGCGGTCGCCCGCAAAATTAAGATATGTCTTAAACGCCTCGCCCGTGGACTGTGTGACGGCAAGAAGAGTGGTTACGTCCTTTTCCGAGCGAAGCTCAAAGTTTTCAAACGACATGGCAAAGTCGGCAACGTAGCCGCCCTCGCTCGAAATGTAGTTCCCGCCCAAAAGCTCGAAGGTGGGCGCGTACTTGGATTTATAGTATGACCTGTACGTGTTTAAAATGTACTGAATGGACCTGTAGGTCGCCGCGGACGTCCCCTTCATGTCGGAAAGCTTATAGTGCGAAAACTCGGAATAATACATGTCAAACAGATAGTTGACCATGCTAAGCTCCTTGGCGGTGCGCTGACCGTAGTAAGAATACCAGGACGGATCGCCCGAGCTCACATATCCGAACGATTCGTACGGCGTAACCGAAAACGCGTTCCAGGCAAACACGTCGTTGCCCATAAGACTGAGCGCCAGATTGTGCCCGAGCTCTTCCAGCCTGTCGGGCGTGTACCTGCCGCTTGTGCAACCGACAAGCCCCAGCGCGGACACCGACATAACTCCGCTTGTCACAACTGCTATCAACTTAGTATGCTTTTTCATTACAATCTCCGACGATTTTTCGACAATAGAACTTATGATTAAGTGACGCGTGAGAGTTGCGCAAACAAATTTTTGTGATACGAAGTATATGTGTTGAAGTCGTAGCGGCGCTACGTCAAAGCACATAGACGCACGTAGCGCGAAAATTTGAAGCAAGACCACGCACGAACTTAAGCATAAGTTCTCATAATAATATATGTATTTTAGCATTTTTTTCGCTAAAATACAACAAAAACTTTTATCTATTGTTATTTCTAATCAATTCTTAATCTTTAGACGGCGCTTTAAACAGCTTATTTACAGAAGGAACTGCACATACAAAAAAGCAGCGACACAACAAGCGTCGCCGCAAAAAGCACAGTCTGAAAAAATTAATGCGTCAACTCCGCTCGGCTAACCGGCGCTTATAATAAGCTTTTCCGACAGCTCGGATTCCTCCGGTTATTCCCGCCCTCCGGGTCACGCGTTTTCCTCGCTCGGCAAAACTGCTATTATCATTACAGACGACGGCAGAGAGCCCTCGGTTATTTCCTCGCCGTGCTTTACATGGTACAGCATAATCTCCTCATTTATGCAGGGCTTTTTCGCGGTAAAAACATACTCTATTTGAGGTCTTCCGTCACTATATGCTTGTGCTAAAACAATATCAAAAACCTCGCTATTGTATTTTATCAATATATTGTCCGCTGTTATCGCAAACGGCTGCCCGCTGTATTCGCCGGGTGAGGGATTTACGCACAAGGTATATTCGCCTACTGCCAGAATATATTTTTCCCAATTGGGACTGTCTGCCGATATTGAAGCTTTCCTTTGGCTCAAAACCCGATTCCGCACGGTATGAGACGTAACCCAATCGTCCGCGTCCTCGTCATACACTTTTGCGGCGCTGTATAGCGTACCCCTAATCCCTGTTATTACCCTATCCGCTTCCTTTTTATTGGGCGTGTAGGTTAGACTAAGCCCCAACAAAACTATGATTGCCGTAAACGCGATTGCGCACACGGTTGAAATCAGTATAAGCAGCTTGCGCGAGCGCGAAATAATTTGATTCTTTTGTACTATAACCTTTTCGGTCGGCGCGTCCGAATATAATTCTTCTTTGCTCACTTCAAAGTATTCGGAAAGCAATCTAAGCGATTCGTTGCTCGGCAGCCCCAAGCCGTTTTCCCACTTGGCAACGGCGCTTCGGCTTACATAAATGCTTTCCGCAAGCTCGGACTGCGATACGCCCTTTTTTGCGCGCAGCTCTTTAAGCTTTTCGTTAAACTGCATAACGGACCTCCTTGTGCGTTTTTCCGATTATATCACACACGCTTTAAAAAAGTAAATACCAAAGCCCGTTACTTTACCCGTTACGCCGTTACTTTTGGTTGTTACCCAATTGCACCGCGGCGAGTAAGAGTTATAAACAAAGTTTCGCTTCGCGCATTACAAAAAACCTTGCTGATTTTATCACAAAGGCACTTAACTCGTATAAACTTTTTATATCTTTAGTTATCTCAAATTTATATTTTTGCAAAATACCGCAATAATATCTGCTTAATATAGGCATAACGACGAGCATAAGTATTTGGCACACGGATTAATTCAAAATTACGCTTACTACAAATTTCTTGTTTCTTTGCGTCGCGCCGTTTTACTGTTTCATCATCATAGTGTTCCTTCCCGTCTAACTCTATCGCAAATACGGGCGTATTATCCAATTTATTCATAATAACGAAATCAAACCGCCCTGTATAAAATAAATCGTTTACATACGGCTCTTCAGTAAAAATCGAAGAAATTGCTACCTCTTTTTCGATTTTATATTGCCGCCGTCCAAGATGCACATTACCAAGCGCATGATTCAAGGTTTGTAAAAACGCTTCTTCCGTTTCAGTACTGAAGGGCTTTATCCCTAATGCGCGCGAATTTGTACGCAGTCCCGTTACTTGCGATTCACCGTTGCTTCTGATATATTCCACCAATTCATACAAATCATCACCCTCGTTTCCCGTATGTAATCGCTCCAAGTTTTCTGTACTTGATAACAGAATCAGCTTGTTTTTTGCACGCGACACAGCAACATTAATAAGTTCTTTGTTTCCTTTTAACCAATCGTATGTTTTTTGGTGTGTTTTATCCGTTAGCGCCAATGAAAACAGAATCACGTCTTTTTCGTCACCTTGAAACGCGTGCACCGTGCCGCAAGTAACATCTTCAAATCCAGCCTGTTTAAGTTCTTCATTGATTAAATTCTTTTGATTAACAAACGGCGTAATAATCCCGATACTTTTATCCCGATTCATCATGACGTATTTTAAAACTTGCTCACATTCTTCAGGCGATGTATTTTTATAATGCGTATCATTATTCTTGACGTCGACGTAAACAAGCGGTTTAGGTTCGTCATCTTCGCTTTTGATTTTCAATTTATTATTATAATACTTTTTATTGTTGAATTCGATTATTTTTTTATTGCACCGATAATGATATCTTAAAAGTACTTCATCGCTTACTGCGTCGCAAGCTAGGAATGTTTTATATATGGAATTTTCTATGTAATCGTATTCTTCTCCTACAGAATATTTTTGCCGTAGCAAATCATTTGTTTTACTATCCAACAATATTACGGGACGCAGCTGCTGTGGGTCTCCTACAAGCATAAGATTATTGCCGCGCAAAATCGGCAAAAGAGAGATAGCCGTATTGCATTGACTAGCCTCATCTAAAATGGTCATATCAAAATATTGCTTCGGCTCGCCGAGTTTGTGCGCCGAAATGCAAGTCGTTACTACAACGGGAAACACATCCAAAAAGTCTTTAAATTTTTCATCATTTGCAAGATATTTATTCATATTTACAACTTGCCGCTCTTCATCTTTGTCGTTCAGAATATCCCACAAATCTTTATAGTGCGGTTTCCCAAGTTTTTTTATGAATTTCGCCGACGTATAGTAAAGATATTTCGCGTATTCATCTAAATCATCCTCCACCAAGGCTCGCACAGCATCATCGCTAACACTGCCGATTGCATCCATCTTTTGACGAAGTTCGTATAACTGCCTAGTCTGTAATTCGGTTACAAAACTCATATCGGTAGAAGTAGCCAAAAGTCTTTCGATTACTTTTTTGCGCTCTTTTAAATCAAGGATTTCTTCATGCTTTTTCAGTAGTTCCGACAGGAGTCTCGTGTCTTCTATTTTTCTTCCTTTTTTCTTTTCCAATGTAGTTTCAAATATTTTTATGCTTTGTACTTGGCAGTATAACTTTTTTATTTGCTCAATCGCCTCCTTTACCTTTTCATTGTTGCCCAAACGAATTATCGGAAACGGAATTGTATAGTTATGATATTTTAGCGTACTCAGCATACGAAATACACCATCTATCGGATGATTATTGTATGAGGCGAATAAAACGGTCTTACCGTTGAAAAAAGCCGTTGAAATCGTATTGACTATAGTATTCGTTTTGCCTGTTCCCGGTGGTCCTTGAATATAGGCTAAAGGATATTTCATAGCATTATGTATCGCTAACAGTTGGTCGATGTTTATTTTATTGTTTATTAAAGCTAATGGATATGTTTTTCGGCTTTTGGGCGGCTCTATAAGATTCCCGAAAAACGCCTGGAACGGCTTTGTCAATTCTCCACTATCATACATGTCAATAATCGCCGAATACTCCCGATATAAATCCACAGTTACTCTCGTTTCCACAGCCATCAAATACGGATTATCGTCTACGCCACCTTGCATATTTAAATTGTTCTCTACTATTTTATCCTTAATCATTTCTCTATTTGCATCGAAATCATCTAAAAGTTCGGCGTCATCCGCATCCAAAAACATACGAATACTTTGCTTTTCGCCGTCTATAGTAAACTCTTTACATATTGTAACTTTAGCATCCGGAAACAACTCGTGTGACAAAACATCTAAATATAGCTTTCGATACACGAGCACATACAAACCTTTTTTTGTATTAACGCTCAAAACATTTACGCATAATTGCTTTAAAGTATTTATTGATTTGCTTACCGTTGCCCTACATTGAAACTCTCGAACGATTGCCCCAAATTGTTCATCGGATAATTTGTATGCGCCCATTATCAAGCAATCTTCATCGAAATAATCTAACAAAGAATAGTCACAGCAATATGGAGTGGTGTCCAAACGATTGCAATCGGCAAGATAATTGAGAATTTTTAAATTGACAACATTTGAAAATAAATCCTTATATTTTCTCGGATTTGTTCGTATATCTTCTATAAGCTTATCGTTGACGACAAAATAGGAACCGTCTATCAAAGAAGCGGATATTATAGAGTCAATAAAAATGCTTAACTCTTTTACCGTGTAATTAGCAAGATGCAACCCTTCAACTAATAAAGCACGCCTTTCGGTATTGATATTTTTAATCCCAATCCAATATCGTGTAATTTTTTCTTCCTGATTTTTATATTCAATGCTCAGCCACTTTCCTTCGTGAATAGCTTTGAATATCTCCTTGCATATTTTATTCATGCACAACTCCTTCCTTAGCTCATATCGTTAGACAGTGAAATACGATTTGAATATTGTGTTCTCACTATGCGAAATAATCTTTATACGCCACACCAAACAATTTTTCTTGAGTTATTATAACAAATAATATCAAAAAGCGCTAGTAAATACCGTGTAATACCGAATAATATAGAATGAGTATGAAATAAGTAAAAAACCACCCGTAATAATGCGATTTTTTTATACTGTCAAAAGGTTCCAATTAAACACTTACATAAAACTATTCGTAAATAAATACCTGATTGAACCTTTTGTATGTTCAGTTGGTTCCGATTGGTCTAAGTGGCGAGACTGCCGCGGATTCGCGGCGGCCTTTGGCGCATTCGCGCCAAGCGGCTAGCGAACTGCGCGCCGAAAATTCTTATCTAAATTTAATATCCGATATTCTTTTCGTATTCGTCAATTATTAAGCATCTCTGCGGCGCGCTCTCGTCAACAATGCCACTTCGACCAATACAAAACGCCGCTTTCGCGGCGTCTGTATTGGTCGAAGTGGCGAGACTCGAACTCGCGGCCTCATGGTCCCGAACCATGCGCGC
>JAFLVH010000010.1:0-27969 GCA_022508365.1 Clostridiales bacterium
CCTGGGTCTTCATTCTCTGACGGAAGCCGTGCACCTTGCGCTGTTGACGTTTTTTAGGTTGATAAGTTCTTTTCATGATTGATCTCCGATAGTGCGGAATACCGCATAATAATATTACCGATTAATTATACATTAAAACTCGGATTAAGTCAAGGATTTTAGCAAGCTACTCCCCACTTCTTTTAAAATATAACCAACAAAAAAACAGTCACTTATGTGACCGTCTAAGGCTGTATACGGAGCAAGTGTGCATAATGCAAAGACCTAAAGCATTGAATTGCGCGATTCAATGGAGACGTCTATTTGCTTTATGCACGCTTTGGAGATGTCTACATTGTCGGGTGCGGAGTTCTGTTTTATCCTGAACTCGCGCAAAAGATGGGATATGTATTCGTCCGCCTCGTAGACGTTGTCTTTTTCGGACGGCTGAAGATACTTCAATTTTTCCCGCAAATCGCGCAGAGCGGATTTTATATCGTCGTTTTCGACGATTGCGATAATGACGTCAACCGCCTTGCTATTGCGCTCAATAAGCTCGGAATCGCTAATATGTTCTTTTTCTGTCTTTTTGCGAAATATTAACCAAACAATCAAGCCCACAACACCCACGCCAATCACGGCGCCGACAATAGATATTATCATATTGGTATTTGTGCAGATTAGCATATATTCTTCTCCTATACCACACTTAAGTTACTTTAAAAACGGCATGAATCTTTTTGTCGAAACAAAACGTTTCTACCGATTAATTACATTAAACAGTCGATTTAGTCAAGGATTTCCTACTTCTTTTAAATAAGATGCAGAAAAGAAAACTTTAATTCGATTGCTTTCTTTGACAATTATATCACTCTTATTCTTGTCATTCGGAGTATTTTTTGCCTCCGAAAAATTTCGGCCTTTTTAGTTGCAATAAATTATTCATTGCGCTAAAATATAAGCATGAAACTGCAGAAATTACTTTCGTTAACGCGCAAGTGCGACGCCGACTTTGATCTAATAGAAAAGGGCGACCGCATAGCGGTGGGACTGTCGGGCGGTAAGGACTCCCTGTCGCTTCTTTATGCGCTAAGCGGATACAAGAGGTTTTGTCCCAATCCGTTCGAGCTGTGCGCTGTGGTTATAGACGCCGGCGCGGGCTGCGACTTTTCGCCGTTAAAGCCCATGTGCGAAAAGCTGGGCGTGCCGCTGTACATAGTGGAAACGCAGATAGCGCAGATTGTGTTTGAGGAGCGCAAGGAGAAAAACCCGTGCTCGCTGTGTGCAAAGATGCGGCGCGGCGCACTGGATAACAAGCTTAACGAGCTTGATTGCAACGTGCTCGCCCTCGGGCACAACGCCGACGACATGGTAGAAACATTTCTTTTAAGCATGCTGTACGAGGGACGGCTTAACACCCTTCAGCCCAAATCGTATCTAGACCGCGCCGGCATAAAGCTAATCCGTCCACTGCTGTACGTGCGAGAAAAGGATACGGCGGCGTTTGTGCGCGAAAACAATATTCCGATTGTTGTTAATCCCTGCCCTGCCAACGGCTATACCGAACGCGAAACAATGAAATCTCTTATTAAAGACATGTGCAGAGTGACGCCCGACGCCTTTGAGCGCACACACTCGGCGCTCGTTCACCCGGAAAGGAACAACCTCCTCACCCCCAAAAAGGATTGACAGCGCATGTTTAATAATTTACTCTTCGATCTTGACGGCACGCTCACCGATTCGTTTGACGGCATAGCAAACGCCGCACTGTACGCGCTTAACAGTTTGGGCGAAACCTCGTACACCAATGCAGACCTAAACTTTTTTATAGGTCCGCCAATCTTCGATTCGTTTAACAAAATTTTTCACGGCGACAAGCAAAAACAACAGAGCGCGGTCAGACTGTACAGAGAATACTTCGGCGAGCGCGGTTGGAAGGAAAACCGCGTGTACGACGGCGTAAAAGAAATGCTGCAAGCGCTCAAAGACATGGGAAAGCACATGGCGGTTGCGACAAGCAAGCCCGAACACTTCGCTCGTATGATAACGGAATACTTTGATCTTGACAAATATTTTGTGTTTGTTGCAGGCGCGTCAATGGACGACGTCCGCGCGCACAAGGCGGACGTCATAGCATACGCGCTCAGTAATACCGGAATGGACAAGGCGGACACCGTAATGATAGGCGACCGCAATCATGACATACTGGGCGCCAAGAGTAACGGAATAAAGTCCATGGGCGTGCTTTACGGCTACGGCGATTTAGCAGAGCACACCGCCGCCGGCGCGGACTTTATTGCGGCAACGCCGGAAGATGTAGTAAGAATAATTAAGAGTTAAGAGGTCAGAGGTCAGAGTTAGGTGGTCCAAACCGTTCATTTTATATAAATATGTTATAAATTACATTATTTAAACTCTTAACTCTACACTCTTAACTCTGAACTAAAAAAATCCGCTCTCGCGGATTTTTTTATTACTCTTCTTCTTTGGGCGATACTGTTATTTTTACTTCTGCCACCCTCTTTTGCGTGGAACGCGTGACGGTTATGTGCAGCCTGTCGTAATCGAAACACTCGCCTGCCATCGGGATTTTTTCCATCTGCTCCGTCACCCAGCCGCCGACAGACGCGGACTCAAAGTCCTCGCGGATATCCACTCCTATATGATCGAACACGTCCAATAGCGGCGCGTTGCCGTTTACTATATAGGTGTTTTCATCCGTCTGCTTTATAAACTCCTCCACCTCATCGTGCTCGTCGTATATTTCGCCGACCAACTCTTCGAGGATATCCTCCATGGTGACAATGCCGCTGGTGCCGCCGTATTCGTCCACGACGACCGCCATGTGTATTTTGCCCTTTTGCATCATGCGCAACGCAGCGGAAATCTTCATATTTTCGGACAGGCACACGGTGTTTTGTATGCAGGACTTAAAGTCGGTTGCGCCGTCCAGCTTGGCTATGAGAAAGTCCTTTTCGTGAACAATGCCGATTATGGTATCTATTGTGTCGGTGTAAACGGGCATGCGCGAATAGCCGTTGTCTCGGAACTTTTTGGCTACCTCGTCCATACCCTCGTCGCTCCTGATTGCTATCACGTTGACGCGGTGGGTCATAATGTCGCCAATGTCCAGATCCTCAAACTCTATGGCGGAGCGGATAAGCTCGGACTCGTGCTCGTCTATGCCGCCCTCGCTATGCGCCGTTTCCACGTAGGTAAGTAGCTCGTCCTCGGTTATGCCGGGCGCCTTTTTAAACTTGAACACCTTGAGCAAAAGGTTTTTCCACTGCGAAAAAATCCAGGTAAGCGGAAAGAACAGAATTTCCAGTGCGTAAAAAATGCCGCCGAACGCACGCACAAAGCCCTCGGGGTGTTCCTTTGCTATCGTCTTGGGCGTAATCTCGCCGAAAATAAGTACAGCCAACGTCATCACAAGCGTGGAAGTTGTGACAGCCGTGGAGTTGTCTTTTATCAAACCTACAAACAATACCGTAGCCAGTGACGACGCCACGATATTGACAATATTATTGCCGATGAGAATAGTTGTAATGAGCTTATCGTATCTGTCTATCATTTTGCCGACGCGCTTTGCCCACTTTACGCCGTCGGCCTCCAGAGTGTGAAGCCTAACGCGATTGACGCTGGTAAACGCAGTTTCCGCCGATGAGAAAAACGCCGACAAAAAAACAAGAACGATTAATACTATCAATATACCTATTTGAGATGGGTCCATAATGGACGAATATTTTACTCCCGAATTTGATAATGAAATAATTGTATCACAAACGATACCGTTTGTCAACTTTATTTTTTGGTTAGGTCGTGCTGCCGCGGGTTTTATACTTAATTGCGGATTCGCCGCCTAACTCTGAACTCTTAACTCAAACCAAAACACGCTGCCCTTGCCTATCTCGGAGATGATGCCGAACTCGGCGTTGTGCGCGGAGAGCACGCTCTTGCATATGGAAAGTCCGAGCCCGGTACCCACGACCCTCCTTGTGGCGTGCGGCGAGCGGTAGTATCTGTCCCAAACGTTTTCAATGTCGCTTTGCTCTATGCCGGCGCCGTGATCTTCCACTTCCACGCGCACGCACTGCTCCTGCTTTTTAATTCGGAGAATGACGGTTTTATCGTCGCCGCAATAGTTGATGGCGTTGCCGAGAAGATTATAAAACACCTGCTCAATCTTTTGCCTGTCGCACGTGACAGATGCGTTATTATCTATTTCGCGCAATAGCTTTATGCCGTCGCGTTCGCACATCGGTTCAAACTTTTCGAGCACGGACAGCGCAACGTCGGACAGATCGTAATCTTCAAACTTATATTCCGTAACGCCGGACTGCATGCGCGAATAGTCTAGGACGTCGCCTACAAGCGAAGTCAGTCTGTCCGCCTCCGTAATAATGACGTTTGCGGTTTTTTCGCGCTTTTCATCGTTCATTGGCATGTCGCGCAGCATTTCCGCATAGGCGCGGATCATGGTCAGCGGTGTGCGAATATCGTGCGACACATTGGCAACGATATCGCGCTGCAGGTTTTCCGCCTTTTGCATGTTTTGTGTGGCGGCGTTAAGCGCTGTGGCAAGGTTTTCGTATTCGCTGTAGCCGCTGCCGCTGAACTTAACGTTGTAATCGCCCTCCGCCACGCGCTTGGCTTTTTGCGAAAAATCCTTTAAGTATTTGGTTGTATGCCGCGACGCGAAAAACGCAAAGACGCACGCCAAAGCCAAAACAATTACAGTACAGACCAACAACACGTATACCATCTTTAGGGTTTGGTTGTTCCACATATCATAAGGCTTCATAACCAAAAGATATGCCGTACCGCTATCGGTGGTATGCGCGCTGCCCTTGCACATATACGTGCCGAACGGCGTATCCGCCATATATATTTTTTTACTCTTAAACACGGCGGAAAAATCCAGCTTGTCCATGACGGAATTAAACAGATCGCTGTTTTCGCTGAGCCCGTTGCCCATGTCGTCCACTATTAAGCAAACGTCGTAACCGTCACCGACCGTTTCAAATACTGCGATTGCTACGGGCTTGTTGGAGCGCGCAATTTCCACCAGTCTGCGCCTATACACAACATTAAAGCTGTAGTCATCGAGCCGCACCGGAAAACCGGTCTCAGCGGAACGTTCTATGCGCTCGGTTTCGTACTCCATCATTCTGTCGTAAACAATATACAGCCCCGCAAAAAACATGGCATAAAACAACAACAGTATAACAACCGCAAACACATAGTAATTGACAGTTGTCCTTGCCGATATAGACCTTATAAGCGGAAAACGCTTTTTAGGCGCAATCAAAACAGGCGCAACCTCGCCGCCATTATCAAGCGTAACGGATTGCGCCTCTTGTTTGTTGATTTTGTTTTCGCCTTCGTTTTCCATGTATTATGCGGCGACCTGCCGCCTTAACTCTGAATTATTAACTTTGAACTCTGAATTATTAATAATTTTCCGCTTTCATCTGGAAGAACGCGCGAGGGTGCGCACACACCGGGCAAACCTCGGGTGCGGCGTCGGCAGTGACCATATGTCCGCAGTTAAGGCAGACCCAAACCACCTTCACACCCTTGGTAAAGACCTCGTTCTTTTCGATATTGGCGGCAAGCTTGACGTAACGCTCCTCGTGCGTTTTTTCGATTGCCGCAACCTTGCGGAAAAGCTCCGCAATGGACGTAAAGCCCTCTTTGTCCGCCTCTTCGGCAAAGGTCTTGTACATATCAGTCCATTCAAAGTGTTCGCCGTCGGCGGCGTCCTTGAGGTTGGTAAGCGTTTCGGGAACGCCGTCATGCAACAACTTGAACCAGATTTTTGCATGCTCTTTTTCGTTGGCGGCAGTTTCGGAGAAGATAGCGGCTATTTGCTCGTATCCGTCCTTTTTGGCACGGGACGCGTAGTAATCGTACTTGTTGCGCGCCATGCTCTCGCCGGAGAACGCGGTCATAAGGTTTTCTTCTGTTTTGGTGCCTTTAAGACTTTTCATGATAAACTCCTAAAAATATAGTATAAAAAGTATACCATATATGCATGCGGATGTCAAGCCGACTTTTGAATAATAAAGTCAAATTATGCAATATAAAAGCGCGCTGTCAAAGCGCGCCAAAAAACTTTTATAAAAGAGTGAGTGGGATTATTTTATGTCCGCAAAAATCAATCCCGCCGCGCCGATAATGCCGGCGTCGTTGCCAAGCCGCGCCGTAAGAATATCAAACCGCGGAGTGTCGGCAAAGCCGTAATTTCTGTCCTTGCAATAGTCTTTAAGCTTGTAAATAAGGTAGTCGCCCTGCGCGCACACGCCGCCGCCCAATATTATCGCCTGCGGACGGAAGATATTGGCAAAGTTAAGCATGCCTTCGCCCAAGTATTTTACAAAGTAGTTGACCACCTCGTTTGCAGCCCTGTCGCCCTGCTTGCTGCACTCAAACGCGGTCTTTCCGTCCACGTCATCGAGAGTAGGCGCGACCTTCCACATAAGGGAGGACTTGTCCGCCGTCATCGCTTTTTTGGTCTCACGGATTAGCGCGGTGGCGCTGCAGTACGCCTCCATGCAGCCTTTTCTGCCGCACGAGCACGGCTCCCCGTCCACAACAAGCACCATGTGTCCGAGCTCTGCACCCTTGCTTTCGTTGCCCTCGTACAGCTTGCCGTCAAGCACAATGCCACCGCCAACGCCTGTGCCCAGCGTGAGAAATATGGAGTCGGTATATGTTCTGCCTGCGCCGTACATAGCCTCGCCGAGCGCGGCTACGTTTGCGTCGTTGCTGACCTTGATATGCGTGTTAATAATGCGCGCGAGTTCGTCCGCCAGCGCAACGTGGTACCAATTAAGGTTGAATGCGCGATCCACCGTACCGCGCGCCGAGTTTATCGCGCCGGGGCAGCCTATGCCAATGCCCAAAAAATCGCGGTCGTTGATATCGACAAGAGATTTAATGCAATTGCCTATATCCGTAATTATCTTGTGCGGTCCGCCGGCAACGTCTGTGACAACCCTGTCCTTTTTGAGTATGTTGCCCTTTTCGTCTACAACACCGATCTTGACGGACATGCCGCCTATGTCAACGCCTACGCAATACATACTTCCTCCGGGCTATTCGATTATAATCGTGTTGATTGAAGATTTAAGCTTGTCCTTTTCCGCCTGGTTGCGCTCTTTAAGGTACTCGCCGAACATATTGACGGCATTGTGCCTGTCGAGTATGACGTAACGGCGTGTGACCGGCAACTTCTTTTCGGGCGGAACAACTGGCTTTTGCGAACTACCGTCGCCCTTTTTGGGTTTTTTAGGCGTTGAGGCAGGCTTTTTGGCAGGCGCACTTTTGATAGGCGCAGCTCTTTCGGACCTTTGAACAGGCGCCTTCCGCACCGGCGTAGTGGGCTTTGCTTCGCTTGCGCGCGGTGTTACCGTGCGGATTTCGGGAATATAAATTCCGCGGTCGGGCTCGATATCATCGTCCGGTTGCTCGTCCTGTACAGGCTCTACGCTCTCTGTATCCGGCTCGGTCTGCTCGCCGTACTGCGTCTCGGGTTCCTCAATATCCAACTCGTCGGCTTGTTCAACAGCTTCTTCCGGTTGTTCAACGTATTCGTCAACGGGTTCTTCTGCTTGGTCAAACTCTTCTGTTTCTTCCGCTTGCTCTTCTTCAGGCTCTTCCGTTTCCTCTACGGGCAAAACCTCATCGAACTCGTCGGCTTGTTCAACAACCTCTTCCGTATCTTCGGCGTACTCGTCTGCAAGCAAAACCTCGTCGGACTCGTCGGCTTGTTCAACAGCTTCTTCCGGTTGTTCAACGTATTCGCCAACGGGTTCTTCAGCTTGGTCAAACTCTTCTGCTTCTTCCGCTTGTTCTTCTTCCGGCTCTTCCGTCTCCTCTACGGGCAAAATCTCGTCGGCAAATTCGTCAGCTTGCTCGACAGTTTCTTCCGCTTCTTCGGCGTACTCGTCCACAGGTAAAACCTCGTCGGCAAATTCGTCAGCTTGCCCGACAGGCTTTTCCGTTTCCTCAACGTATTCGTCCTCTACGTATTCGTCCGCATGTACAGCTTCCTCCGGATTTTCCGCAGGTTCGTCTGTCATTTCTTCTGCAACGTCACCGACAGGCTCGTCCACTTGCTCAAGCTCTTCAGTCTCTTCGGAACCGTCAAAACTGTCAAAGTTATCAAAGCTGTCAAAGTCGTTCTGCTCATCCTTTATGCCGACAAAGCCCTTGGGTTTTTCGGACGGGGTCTCGCGCCAATCCGCCGCAGGCTCTTGTTGTGCCTGAGGCTGTTCCGCCGCCTCGGGCTTTTCCGTTTTGGATTGCTGTGTGGGCTCCGACGCCGCGTCGGCGCTTGCAACCTTACTTGTTTTGCGCACGGCGGATTCGCCTATGCGTCTTATGCGTTCAAGCTCGGCCTCGCGTTTGAGCTGTTCGGGCGTCTTTTTTACTTCGGGTTCTTTTTTCTGTTTCGCCGCTTTTTTCTTACCGTCCTTTTTGTTGGCGACAAGGCAGTCCACGATAAGCGCAGTCAAGGACAGTATAAACAGCACCGCCGCAAGCAAAAGCCCTATAGAAGAGGAAAGCGCCACAAACAGTTCGGGAAGAGGCAGCTCGGTCAGCTTGCTGTTAATCAAAAGCGATGCCGAAATCGGTTCCTCTGTTATGATAATGGCGACCGTCCCCTCCGTCATGGTAAGAACGGCCCCCGCCACCATTGCGACGGACGCTATCAAGACGATTACACTGAGTATGCGGAGAAGGATATCCCCCGCGCCACACTTGCGTTTTCCCTTGGCGGCAACGACTATCACCGAAATCAGAAACAACAGCGATAGCGCTGCGCACGCGGAAACAAACACGATATTGAAGATTTTGCCGAAATCAATCATATTCGTATTATACAACGCGCGAAATATTTTGTCAATGTTTGAATATAAATAATTGTAATTTTAGTGCAATATATGTGACAATTCTATTAAAATTAGGTTAAAACGGTCGTACGTCAAAAGACATAATGGGCAAAATAGCCCATAATATGGCGCTTGGGCTTATGACACCCGACGCCGATTAACCTACTACTTTATATCTATTTGCTTGCCGTTTTCGGCGCAGACGTAGACGTAATGAACTCCGTCCTCCAGCTCGTAACGGTACTCGTAGCAGATGCGTTCTCTGCCGTTCATTTTGCGAACAACAAGCCTGCCCTCGCTCGTGTCCGACCTCAACGCCTTGTGCGCATCGCTCTCGGCCACTTTGGGCGTGGGGATATCGCTGTGTTTATTGTCGCAGCCGCCCGCGGTGAAAGCAACCGTTTTTCCGCCGTAAATCACCGCCATAGCGCTGTCGTCGCACGCCAGTGCGCCGTCGTAGCTGCGGCACATGATGACGCTTATAGACTTGCCGGTTTTTTCGCACCACTTGACTTCCAAGCCGTCATAACCGCATGCCTTTGCCGTCTCCAACGCAATCTCCTTTGCCGTTTCGGTTGTGTCTGTCTCGGCGTCCTCGTCGCGCATAAACGAAAACTCTATAATCTTTTCGCCGCACACCACGGCGTAACCGGTGCTTCCGTCACGCTCGACGTTAAACTCTATATGCCCTTTATAATCGCCCACGTGTTCGCAGGAGGAAGCGTTAAGCGCGTCTTTTACGGCTTGCTCCGCGGCGGCTATATCGTCTTCGGTCACGTCCTTATTGTGCGCGCCGCCCTCGGACTTGATAAGCTCCCCGTCATACTCGAACTCGGCGCCGTCCGTCACCCAAGCGCAGAACTTGTCGGTGTACTCGTACAGCTTATCGGAAAGCTCCATAGTCTTTTCGGGCGTGTACGTGTGAAGAACGGTGGAAATATCGTTGAGGAACTGCTCCTTGTTTTGGCTTTCCGCCCAGTCGCCCGACTTGCACTCAAGCGCGGTTTCGGCGCGCACGGCGTAGATGAGCGCGGCGCGGCTAAGCTCTTCCGCAGGCTCCGCCTCGTTGCACAGTCTAAGCGCGGACATGGCGCCCTTTAGCCCCACCGCCGAATCGCGCAGCAAGTACCCTGCCATCTCCTGCGCAGAATTGTTAAACATGGCGCTCTCCTTGCGTTGTCTGACGGCAAGCACAATCCCGGAGATCATGCCGCACAGCATGACGGCAACTGTCACCGCCACCGCCGCAATAATAACGCCGTAACCCTTGTTCTTGTTTGGTATTGTCATAGTGTTTTTCCTTTTGTTAATTTATATTTAGTATTAAATAATGTTCGGTAATTTAAGAAGGTATCTCTAAGTGCATAGATGCAAGTTAGAAAAGGAAGGCGCAGCTTTCCGACGTGGGCGTACTAAAACCGTACGTGATCCGAGGAAAACGCAAGCCTGACGCCGCATAACGCCGCATATACGCGCTTAGAGAGCAAAGTTATGCTTGCCTATTTTAATATGCACCGTCAACGACCAAATCCAACTGGACGTGGCGGTGGCGGGATTGTAGTAGTACAGGCAGCCGCCCGTCGGGTCCCAACCGTTGAGCGCGTCGCGCGCGGCGTTGTATGCCGACTGGTTGGGAGTGAGGTTTATCTGCCCGTCGCTGACCGCCGTAAACGCGCCTCGCTGGTAAATGACGCCGTATATCGTGTTGGGAAACTTGCTCGACTTTACGCGGTTCAAGACAACCGCCGCCACCGCGACCTGACCGTTGTACGGCTCGCCGCGCGATTCGCCGTACACGCAGCGCGCCAAAAGATTAAGATCGCTGTCCGATATATTGGAGGCCGTACCCGTGCCGGTCGAGCCGCCGGAAGAAAGGTTTATCCCCAGCTTGTTTTCCGTGCCGGAGCCCACAACGCCGTCCACGGTCAGTCCGTTGTCAGACTGAAAATGCAGCACTGCAAGCATCGTGCGTTTTCCCCAGACGCCGTCCACCGTAGACTTATAATAGCCGGCGTTTTTAAGCGCGGTCTGCACCTTCTTGATGTTTTCCGCCGTCTTGCCCTTGGTTATGTTGCCGCTCTTTGCAGTGGTTGACAAAGTCAGACCGAGCTTGCTTGCCGTGCCGGGTCCTACAACGCCGTCAACCGTCATGCCGCGGTCGGACTGATACTTTAGCACTGCGCTAAGCGTGCCGTTGCCCCACGCGCCGTCTACGGTGCCGGTATAGTAGCCGTAGGTCTTTAACCTTGCCTGCACCGCGCCGACGTTAAAATCGGTTTTGCCGTAGGATATTCCGCCGCTTACGGGCAGCTTAACCTTAAGCTTGCTCGCCGTGCCGCTGCCCACAATGCCGTCCGCCTTAAGCCCGTTGTCGGATTGAAACCTTTTTACGGCTGAAAGCGTGCCGCTGCCCCACTTGCCGTCGACGCCCGACTTGTAGTAGCCGAGCGTAGCAAGCCTTGCCTGCACTGCAGCTACGTTGGCGTAAGTGTTGCCGTAAGTCACGTCCGCATAAGCAGGTCTTGCGGACGGAATGAGCGCAAGCACCGCCGTAAGCATTAGGACCGTGGCAAAAAGCACCGAATAGTATGCGCGTTTTTTCGTTTGTGTCATAAATTTTCCCCTATTGATAAATTCATCCGAATAACTCTTTAAAGAACGATTTGTACTTAAAGCTTTCTCCGTAGCACAGCGGCGGATAGATTACGCACCACCAGTTGTCGCCCTTGCCGCTGCCAAGCTCCAGTATAAGCGCGTCGTAGAAGCCCTCGGGCACCGTCACGTCCTTGTACGCTCTTGACGGAAAGTACTCGTAAGATAGCTTAGCGGTGGCGCCGTAGAAATAGCCGTTTGCTTTTAGCGTTTGGTCTGCGATTTGGGATATTATATCCAGCCTTTCGCCGATCTCCTTGTACGCCTCGTCAAATGTGGACTTTTTTATATTGTCCGATATATACGCGTTGATCGCGTCCCGCACCTTCAGCTTGACCGCCTGGTCTTGCTTGTCGTTGGAGTTGGCGCGAATGTGAAGCCGCAGCAGTTCGCCTTCATAAGTATTATTGTCATTACAGCCAGAAAATATTGACAAACAGCAAAAAATTATTGCTGCAGACAATAACACACATACACTTTTATTGATGATAACTTTTAATCTTTCCATACACACGATTATTGACGGGTGTATGGAGTTTTATACAATTAAGAGTGTAGAGTGTAGAGTAAGTGGTGTCGTGCTCCACACTCTTAATTCTTAATTATATTCCCGTCCTTTAGGCTCTGGAAAAGCAACCAATATCCCTTGCCCGTCGGGGTGTTTTTATCCTGCGGCAGCCACTGCGCGTCATCACCGAGCGGAGATATTTTTTGGTACGTGCCTGACACCGCGTAGCACAAAAAATCGTTTCCGCCACGCCCGACGGAAATCACATGTCCGTCAACCGGCACCTTTACCCACAGGATATCCGGGAGGAGCGCGGATAGCTTTTCGTCCTTTTCGGCATTTTCAAACAGCTTTTCTATATCTGTTGCCGCGCGCTCGATAAACGATATTTCGCGTATAGGCTTAACCTGCTGCGCGGAGGAAATCGGCTTGACGCTAGGCCTGTCGCTTTTTATTTCCCTTGTGGAGCGCGTTTTAAGCCAGCGCGCCGCCATCTCGCACGGACGCGTTCCACAGTATATATCACTGTCGGTTGTCGCCGCGGCGACGGGTTCGGTCGGCAATTCAGTGTTTTCCGAATTTTCTTCATTCATATCGACCTCCTCGGGCTGCACAGTGTTATCCTCGGCGTCCATGGCTGTGGTCGCACTGACTGATTCTTGTTGCTCATCGGCGCTCTCCGCGGCTTCCTCCGCGTCGACGATTGCCGTCGTCTCGGCCTCGACCCTGGGCGAAAGTCCGTCCAGTATTGAGGGCGTCACCGCGCGCGGTGTGTCCAAAAAGTTATCCACAGTCACCATGCGTTCCGACATGTCGAGGTGCGTGTAAAAGTCAGATTCGGCTATTACCTCATCGCCGTAAATATCCAGCCGCGACTGCGGCAATCCCGTACCGTCGGGCAGCGGCAATGTTTTGGGCGGCGCGGACAGCGGCGGAAGGCTTTTCAGCTGCGGCTGAAACTCGACAGGCTTTCGGTCGTTTTTGTTTAGCAGGCTCATAACATTGGACTCCCACATGCGCTTGCCGTTGGTGCCGTATAGGCGCAGCTTTGTGTCGAACACGGCAAAGTGAAGATTGTCCGCGTTTGTATCGTCCACAATAAACACAAGGGACGGATTGTCGCGCTCGGGAAGGTCTCTAATTATCACGCTTTTAGGCGTGATTATGCCCGCCTTAAGCTTGCCGCATGTCGGCATATCAAACGTGCTTAGCGAAAACCTAAGACCCTTTGCGCTCTTTTCTATCAGCACAACGCCTTTACCCTCGCCCGACAATATCAACATTTTTTTCTCGTACAGCATACACCACCATTTAATCGAATTTCATTGTTTGAAAACAATAGGTTGAGAGAGCCGGGCTCCGCATGCCCAAACGCCTTTTTACATTCCTTCGCGGCGTTTGGGTGCCTCGCAGTTTTAGGGAGCGGAAAGTGGCGTCAGGCAAGGAAAAGTGCGCGAAGTCGTACATGATAAGCGTACGGCAAGCGCACTTTGACACAGCATCACGTCACTTAACGCCCATAAAACCATGCTGACCCGTATCCTCTTAACCTACCATAATGATACTGTATAACATATGTCGGGCGGAAGCCTTATTATGCGCTTTTTCCGCGATTGTTGTCGGCAAAAAACGGCAACAAAAAAACCTCCGCAAACTTTTTGCAGAGGCTTTTATGTTGAATTAATTATTCGGTTTCGGTCACGTCTTCCGTTTCGTCTTGTGTCTCATCCTCGGCATCGGGTTCTTCCGCATCATCGGGGATGGTGTCGGCTGCGTCGCCTACGTGTTTTTGATTGGGAATGTCAAGCTCGGGGAAGGCTATGTCAATCTCGGTGGATAGAAGCTGATACTTGGTTTTAAACGCACTTATCGCTTCCAGCACTTTGTTGTAATATCCTTGGAGCGTGCTGTTGACAACCGACGCTTCCTTGTCCGTTTCCTGATTGTCAAAGTAATTCTGATAATCGCGGAGCGCACTCCAAAGCTTGTTCATGAGGTCGTCAAGGCTTTCCGTGCCCGAATCCCCACCGTTAACAATGCCGGCGAGCGTGGCGAATTTGTCCTGGTTGAGACCTGTCGTCTGCTTGTCTATCTTGTTTGCGACACTCGTGTTGTAATCGAGTATTGCTTTTGCCGCCTTGTAGAAGCCTGTGCCGGCAAAGTCGCTCGCTTTGCGCGCATTTATGCTCGGGTCTGACATATCAAAGGTGCGGTGTTTAAGGTCGTCTATGCCGTACGGCGCACCGTCGTAATTGAGGTTGCTTATGCCGACAAACAGCTTAAGCTCGCTCGGGGAAAGGTGCTCTTTTTCGATAATATCCCCGCTATCCTTTTTGTAGACCATATCCACGAGTCTGCCGTACATATCGCCGTTTGGAAGGAGTATCTTGTTGCGCATGCCGTACGCCCAATCGTTAAAGGTGTCGCACACTACGGCGTTTTCCTCATATTCCTTTTCTATCGCGTTTATGCCGGACAGGAAGGTATATCCGCCCATTGTGCTGAACACCACGGTAAAGGCAAACACCCACAGCGCGCCGCGTATCGCACCAACCAAAAATCCGAACAATCTGGTGAGCACGGTATTCTTTTTGCCGATATACGATTTAACGACGACGGTAACTATTATCAAAAGGAGGCGCACTACAATGAATATGCCCACGCCGCAGATTGCGGAAAACATCATAAACGCGCCGCAAATAGCCACGCCGGCTTTTTCCGCATTTATACCCTCCGCATTGCTTAACGCGGTGTTGACGTGCTTTGTCATATCGAGTATGGGCGCAAAGAAGTTGGTGCCGAGGAAGGACTTTCTGTCCGACAGAGCGGAATCGCCCAATCCGTCATAGATCATCTTTGCAAGCGACCATTGCGATTTAGCGCCGACGCCGTTGCCCAGCACAAAGCCCTTTATGCTGTCAATGCCGAGCATAGCCTCCGCTATGACGTTGGCAAGGAAAAACGCCAGCAGGAAGGAAATAACAAACGCACCCAAAGCGAGCGCGCTCTTTTTTACGCCCTTCCACAGTCCCAGTAAGCCCACCAGGACCACCAGCGCCAATATTGCTACATCTATCCAAGACATACGATAACCTCCGAAAATTTTTTGTCTTGATTAAATAATTATAAACCGAATTTGCCCGGTATAATCAAAGCGGCTAATGGCAACACTCCGATTATGCCCTTCAACGATTTTTCCGTATCCGAATTACCCATACCGCAGGAAGAAAAATGCGATTTCGAGTTTGAGTGCGCATTGCTGTCGCTGGGAGAAAGACCGGTGGTGCTGTGCATTGGCTCCGACCGCGTGACCGGCGACTGCTTAGGTCCCATGGTCGGTCAAATGCTGGTGGAAAAAAACGCAAACGCATTTGTGTACGGCACTCTCGCCCGCCCTGTGACAGCGCTTAACCTGCACGAGGCGGTAAAGCACATACAGGACACTCATTCGGATAAAAAGGTTCTTGCAATCGATTCGTCCGTAGGCAGGTTTTGCGATATAGGCAAAATCCGCATTGCATTCGGCTCGATTGCGCCGGGCAGCGCCGACGGCAAAAAGCTTCCCAAGGTCGGCGACGTATCCATTACCGCCACCGTAACCGACCCGAAAAAAACTCCGCTGTCGGCGGTACGGCTGGGCACCGTTTACGCGCTGGCAAACAGGATAGCCTCGCGCATAATCAAGTGCTTGCAGTAACTCTGCTAACATTGTACACCATTATTATTGAAAAAGTCATTAATATAAGATTAGAATTTGATTAGAATTTTTGCGACATAACCGGATAAAAGCGGCTAATGTCCTTTTATTTTCGACATTTTTCCGCCGTTATAATTAAATTATGGACGATATTGATTTTTTTCGCGAGGATGAGGGTCCTACGGCTCCCTCAAAAACGCTTTTTTTCTGCGACGAGATAACCGCGATAAAAGCGGCGTCGCCAGAGGGCAGCACGGTAAGCGTGGTGGGCGACGTCAACGAGGAAGGCATATTGCGCGCCGGGTACAGGGTTGTAAAGGATAACAGCGATATATGTTTGGCGCGCGGCGGCGAGGACGAGTTTGCCATTGCGCGCAAAAAGACGTACAAAAAGCTGATAGTAAGCGCAACGCACGACTACCCAGCCGCGGCATGCGCAATTTTTCGCGCGGAAAAAAATTTGTTTGCGGAGATGATTACGTGCAACAAGCCGTTTGCCGCGGTCTTTGATAAATCGCTTATGTCGAACAACCGCGCTGAGCTGTTTGGGGAAATTGTCGCGCTGGACCTATCGGCGTTTGATATGGATTTTTGCGCGCGCATGGAAGGACGGCGCACGGACGACGCCGCAAAGCGCGTGGCGACGCTTATCACCGAGCTGACCGATTCGCTCAAAAAAGCGGAAAAGGACGAGGACGCGCAAAAGGACGCGCTTATCCGCGCCGGAAAATGCGCCGCGGAGATTGTAGCGGATTATCCATTGCTGCTGCACGCGTCGGGCGCTGCGCAGGCAACCGAGGCGTATAGAATGCTGCTAAAATACGAGAATAGACAGGCCGGCATGCGCGGCGAAACGGAAATGCTGTTCGGCACGTACATAACCGATTTTTACATGAAAAGTCTAAGCGCGGACGGGTTTTATTTTCCGCCCGACAACAACAAGCGCATAGACAGCATAACAAGCAGTCTCGGCGCGGACATAAGAAGAGCGTGCGTGCACGTAGAGCCAATCTATCCGCCGCAAAAGCTTATGCTTTACGAATACAGAGTAAAGGAATTTCGGGTGGAGCTGATGCGCGCGCTAAACGGAATAGCAAAGCGGCGCATGGACGCGTGGCAGGTGTTTAAGCGGTTGTATCCGGACGATGGGTACTGCCTAAAACATATGCTCGACCGAACGGACGCGCCGCTGTGCATAGCGCTCGCGCCCGACGTATTCAAGTCCAATTCCATGCTGTCATTTTTAAAACAAACGGGCAAACTGGAAAAATACGTAATTTAGTTAAGAGTTCAGAGGGTAGAGTTCAGAGTGATTGTTTGTTAATCATTATCTTTCTAAAACGCGCGAAGCGCACCCTTATCTATAACTCTTAACTCTTAATTCTTAACTCTTAACTCCTCTCTACGCGCCGTCTCCTCTCCACTGGTAAACAAACAAGTCCACCCTTCCGTCTTTTACTTCCACGCCCTCTTTTTCCAGCATTCTCTTTTGCTCATCTATTCCGCCGAATGCAAAATCGGGCGCGAGGCGGCCTTGCGCGCTTACTACTCTGTGACAAGGCACGGTGCCGAAAAACGGATTTACGTGCAAAGCGTTGCCCACAGCCCTTGCCGCACCGCGGTGTCCGCTGATTAGCGCTATTTGGGCATACGTTGCCACCTTGCCCTTGGGAACGGCCTTCACGGCGTTATAAACGTCGGCGGCAAAATCGGATATATTATCAATCATTTCGGTATCCGCGCAGCAGATTGGGGTCGACAAGCACCTTGCATTTTGCGTAAGGGTCGTCGCGGATTATTTTGCCAACCTCAGGCGCTTTTATCACGCCCTTTGTTGGATTGAGTATGCTGTCTATTTTTCCGCGCAGCACGGCGTACACCTCCGACCGCTCAAACGCCATATCGGTGTCCTGCATAACGCAATCGGTAAGCTTTAGGTTTTTGCAATAGCACAGCGGCTTGGATCCTATTATCGTGCAGTTTTTAAAAGCGAGGTTTTTGCTGTACCAGCCGAGCTTTTCTCCTACCAAAACGCAGTTTTCAAGAGTAACGTCCTCGCTGTGCCACAGCGCGCTGTCAGTGACAAAGGTGCTGTCCATGATTATGGCGTCTTTTATGTACCGGAAGCAGCCCTTGCCCTTAAAGTCCAGACGGCGCACGGCAAGGTTTTTTGCGCGCATCATAAAGTACTCGCCCGCGGCCTTGCTGTCGGTTAGGCGAACGCCTTTTGCCTCCCAGCCGAACTCGAGCGAGGAGATATCCAGGTCGCGCATTACTATGTTTGTGCACTCCCTCACCGCGCGCGGAGCGTTCAGCTTGGAAAAGATTATATTTATATTTTGGCTGTACCACAGCGCGTCACGGCTTTTTTGCGTAAACGTGCAATTATCCAGTGTTACCACTCGCCCGTGCCAAACGGGAAAGGGCGAATCAAAGGTGCAGCCCTTTGCCTCCACCACGCCGCATTCCTTAAGCGCTTCTTCCCCATCGAACGTGCAATCTGTCAGCGCAACATATTCGGTGCCGAAAAGGTCTCTATAACCGTCAAACGTTTTATTCTCTATCTTGACCGCCATTCTGTCCTCCGCTTAGTTGCGCGGAAATATACTCGACAATCGGCTGCGCGTCAAGTATGTGTTTCAGCTTATATTTTTTAACCTTGCCTGCTTTGTCCTTTGCCGTAACGGTGACGGTGCCAACGCACATGCGCTTTTCGTAAAACGCTTGTTTGTATTTGACGGATATTATGTCTGTAAGCGGCACGGATTTTCTTTTGTCGTCGCCGCGGCGCTTGAGCACCACGCGCGTGTTATACACGTTATAGGTCTGCTCGTTGCCCAATGACATTAAAATCGTTATGGTAGCGAATATAATGACGACAATCGGAAACACTATTCCGAAAAACGGCGATATAAACCAAGTGAACGCCAGTCCTATCACAAGCGCCGCCGCTATGGCAAGCCTTGTAAGAATCATACCTCTGCGGTACGCCTTATACTCCATTATGCGCTGAAACTTGATTTCTTCCCGCTCCTGCTGTTCGGGACTAGGTGTTTCATTTGTTATTTCGGACATAATGCCTCCCAAAAAGACTTAAGCGATGACGCCGGTGGTAATAAGCAAATATATTACGTACATGACCGACGGAAGAGCATTTATTGCCATGACGCCCCAAAGCGCACGGTTGCTTTGGAATTTGTTTTTTATAAAGAACATTCCGAGCGTAGAAAGCGTTGCGATTACACCGAATATCAACAGCCATTTGGAATCGGTGTTCAGAATGTATATGCCGGAGCTGTTCGGCACAAAGGAAAATACGTCGGCGACAAACAGTATTGCAAAGTTAAACACGTTGGACCCTATAATATTTCCGGCGGCGGCGTTGTAGTTGCCGCGGTGGCACAGCGTCACCGAGGAAATCAGCTCGGGCAGACTTGTAGCCACGCCGAGGAAGAGCGCACCGGCAAAGGTCTTGCCCAGGTTAAGCTTGTTTGCCACCATGTCGGTAAGATAGGTCATGGCGATTGACGCGCCTATAAGCACCACCGCGCAAATGACAAACCTTATAACCGCCTGCTTAAGCGTGAGGTTGTCGTCGCTTTTTTCATCGTCCGATTCGGACGTTTTGGGCATTTTGCTGACAAACAGCACGTACAGCACAAGGATTGCCGGCGACACCACCGAGAACCAGGTAAACTGCATATAGTCTGCGAGGAACAGCCCTACGGCGACCAATGCGTACATTCCGCACACAACAAAAAGCGCGGTGTAGTAGAACGGGCTGAACTTAGCCTTTTTAAGCCCGCGCCCGAAGATTAAAAGTATCACGCCGAAAAACGCGAGGTTGATAAGATCGGAACCCAAGATGTTTCCGATAATCATGGAGTTTTGCTTGACTATCCACACCGCGGAAAGCGACGTAAACAGCTCGGGCAGGCTTGTTACTGCGGCAAGCAAAACACCGCCGATAAAGGCGCCGGAGATGTTGCTTTTGGCGTCCATGATATCGACGTACTTGCCCAGCTTGATTGACAAGGTGACGATTATCGCGACCATAGCTATATATCCGATATAAACTAACCAATCCACAAGTAAGCTCCTCTATTTGTCACAGTTATAGTTATCCGGTACGTACTTTCTCACGCGCAAAGGTATACCCATATTATCGCACAAAGCTTGAGATGATGCAATATCTTTTTCGCCGATTACGTCGACTACCGAAAAAATCACATTCAGTCCTATCTGCTTACAGCTTTTTGCAAAGTCCAAAACACCGTCAAATGCCGCCGCGCCGAATGCCGAGCGAGTAACCGATAGGTACTTGTCGGGCGTAGCATTATTCAGCGACACCGACACAACGTCCATATCGGTAAGCTCTGGCGCGATATTTCTGCAGTTTACAAGTCTTCCCAGTCCGTTGGTGTTAAGCCGCGTTTTGTATCCGCGACGCTTAAGTTCGCGAGCCACCGCCACAAGCGCTTTCATATTTTCGGTGGGCTCGCCGTAGCCGCAAAACACCACCTCGCCGCTTTCGTATCCAAGCGCGTCAAACGCCGCCAAAACAGCCTGTTCGTCTGACGGCTCGTCGTCCAACCAAAGCCTCGTACCATTTACGCCGTCGCCCGTATTGCGAATGCAAAAGGTGCATGCGTTATGGCACTTGTTGGTAAGGTTGATGTACGCCTTGCCGTCCAGCATATATGCGTAGTTGTTCATTTTTTTATCCCGAATGCACGCTTGGTGTTTTCATTGGTAATGCGCACAATCTCTTCGTACGGCACGCCCTTTATCTCGGAAAGTCTTTTTGCGACAAGCGCGACGTTTTTCGGATAGTTAAGCCCGTAGCGAATGGGGTGCGGCGTAAGGTATGGGCTGTCAGTTTCCACAAGCAATCTATCAAGCGGCACATACTCCGCCGCGCGCACTATGTTCACCGCGTTGTCGTAAGTGACCGTGCCCGAAAAAGAGATATAAAAGTTCTTTTTTACAAAGTACTCGGCAATCTCCTTGGAGCCCGAAAAGCAGTGCAGTATCGCGCCGTCGGGATAGTCGCGCGTTTTAGAAAACTCGACAAACTCCCCGTAGGAATCGCGTTGATGAAACACCATAGGCAGCTTAAGCTCTCGTGCCAAATCGTACTGCGCACTCATCGCTTTTATCTGCAGGGGCTTGTCCGACCCGGGACGGTGAAAGTCCAGTCCGATCTCCCCCACCGCCAAAACCTTTGCGTTTTTGTTTGCCAATTCGCGCAGTCTTTGGATATTCTCCTCGGTGACGGTGTCGGCGTCGTAGGGATGAACGCCAACCGTGGCGTATATGCGCTCGTTGTTATTAGCCAAATCCACGCACAGCTCGGACGTGGGCATATCGCAGCCCACACACACAATATATTCAAGCCCGTCCTCATCCATGCCGGAAATTATCTTGTCTGCGCCGTTTTCTCCGAACTGCTCGTCGTATATGTGCGCGTGACTGTCAATCAGCATATCTTGTCCCCCGCCTCGCCGAGAGGAGTGACAAGCTTTGGCATTCCGTCATCGCCCACCGAGCATAGCAGCATGCCCTCGGAAGTAACGCCGCACAGCTTGGCAGGCTTAAGATTGGCGACAAGCGCCACCTTTTTGCCGACAACGTCCTCGGGCGAATACGCGTTGGCTATGCCGGAAACCACCGTGCGGCGGCGCGTTCCGTCAAACACGGTAAGCTTTAAAAGCTTTTTGGATTTTTCTATTTTTTCGGCGGACTCAATCAAGCCGACCAAAATTTGAGATTTAAAAAAGTCATCTATGTTAATTTGCTCGGGCGCGGGCTCTTCCGCCTTAGCTTCCGATTTCACTTCCTTGTTTTCGTTCATTTTTTCCGCCAATTCCTCCAATTCCTTAAGTTCCTTCTTTATGTCCAGTCTGTTAAGTATGGGCTCTATCTCGGTTGTGGCGTAGCTTTCTATCGCGCCGAACTTGCACGACTTTAGGTCTGTCGGCACGGGCAAGCCCAGCCCGTCGAACATGCGCCTCGGATACTTGGTCATAAACGGCAAAAGCAATGTTCCGACTACGCGTATACCCTCGGTCAGATTGTACAGCACGGCGTTAAGCCTATCCTTTTGTTCGGTTTTATACAGCTCCCACGGTTTGTTGGCGTCTATATATTTGTTGGACAAATCTATAACGCCGAAGATCTTACTAAGCGCCGCGGAAAGTTCGGGCTTGTCCATGCAGCCCCTGACCTCGCCGAGAAGCTTATCCACCGCGGCGGCGTAATCCTTATCACGCTCGTCTAAGACCGGGCGCGTGAGCTTGCCGTCAAAGTACTGACGGTTCATGGCAAAGGTGCGGCGCACAAGGTTGCCGAGGTCGTTGACGATGTTGTTGTTTATGGACGTGACAAGCAGCTCGTTGGTGTAGTTGCTGTCGTCGCCGAAAGGCATGGAGGACAGCAGATAGTATCTTAGCGCGTCCACACCGTATCTTTCGGACAGGATAAAGGGATCCACAACATTGCCCTTGCTCTTGGACATCTTGTCTCCGTCAAACATGATCCATCCGTGGCCGTACACGCGCTTAGGCAGCGGTACGTCAAGCGCCATAAGTATTGCCGGCCAAGTGATCGCATGAAAACGCACAATCTCCTTTGCCATCATGTGCATATCGCACGGCCAATATTTTTTGTACAGACTGTCGTCCGCCCCACCGTAGCCGAGCGCGGTAAGATAGTTGGGCAGCGCGTCAATCCACACGTACACTACGTGCTTAGGGTCAAACGGCACTTTAACGCCCCAGTCAAACGACGTGCGCGTCACGGCAAAATCGGTAAGTCCCTTGTCTATAAAGTTGTTTACCATCTCCTTCACGCGCGAATCGGGCTGCAAAAAGTCCGTTTCGGTGAGGAGCTTGCGCACGCGGTCGGCGTACTTGCTCAGACGGAAAAAGTAGCATTCCTGCTTTTCGTCGCGCACAGGCCGTCCGCAGTCCGGGCACTTGCCGTCCACAAGCTGAGACTGCGTCCAGAACGATTCGCACGGCTCGCAGTATTTGCCGGAGTACTCGGACTTATAGATATCGCCCTTTTCGTAAAGGCGAGTAAAAATATCCGCAATTATCTTTTCGTGCGCCTTGTCCGTGGTGCGGATAAATCCGTCGTTGCTTATGTCCATCAGCGTCCACAGCTTTTGGATCTTATCGGCAAGCCCGTCTACAAACGCCTGCGGAGTAAGTCCGCGCTCGCCTGCGGCCTTTTGCACCTTTTGCCCGTGCTCGTCCGTGCCTGTAAGGTAAAACACGTCGTAGCCGTCCATGCGCTTAAACCGCGCAATCGCGTCGCATGCAACGGTGGTGTAGCAATGCCCTATGTGCAGGCTGCCGCTCGCGTAATATATAGGAGTGGTAATATAAAAAGTCTTTTTTGTCTTAGCCATAATTCTTTCTTTCCTTTTTCAGCCTTCGGTGTCGGATGAGGTGCACTCTTAACTCTGAACTCTTCTATTCGGTGCGCAATGCCACCACCGGGTCCTTCTTAGCGGCAAGCCGCGCAGGGATAAGTCCGGAGATGAGCGTAAGCACAATGGACAGAGCTATCATGATAAGCGCCGTCGGGAACGGCAGCGCCGCAATGCTGTAAATACCCACTGCATTACCGACAATAAGATTGATAATAAGCTGAATGAGGTAAGTGACCGCAACGCCGATTATGCCCGAAATGGCGCCTATGATAAACGTTTCGGCAATGAACAGCGCCGACACGTCGCGCTTTCTGCCGCCCAGCGAGCGAATGACGCCTATTTCCTTTATGCGTTCTATTACGGACACGTAAGTGATTATAGCTATCATGACGGTGGAAACGACAAGCGACAGCGAGGTAAACGCGACCAGCGCGTACGTGATAATGTCTATAAAGTCGCTTATCATGGCAATTATCAAAGCGAGGTTGTCTATATAGGTTATGGACTCTCTGTCCTCTGCGGCAATCTGCACGCCGTCCACGGTAAGCGTTTTGTTGCCGTTCCATGCGTCGAGGTATGCGGTCACCTCGTCCTTTAGCTCAAAGTTTTTGGGGTAAATGGCTATTGTTTGGGGCGTATCCACACCACCTACCGCGCGCTTTGTAAGCGTGTAGGAAGCAGGCATAGAAGGCATTCCGGGGAATAAGCCTGCCATAAAGGAAAGGTCCATCGAGGTGCCCAACATCGACTTACGCGAGATTTCTTCGCCGTCGTAAAAATACGAATATTCATATGTAATGCCGGGCAAAGTGGGCACACCTTCCATGCCGGTTATGTCCTCTATTCCCTTTTCGTTAAAGTACTGCACTATTTCCGAATTCATGCTGTCCGCCAAAATCTCCTGCGTCAGCGCGCTTGTGTAAAAGAAGCCGCGAGACAGACAGCCGTACGACACCTCCGCTTTGGGCTTGAGTATGGCGGTAATTTTAAGCTTTTTGCCGGTAGTCCAATTCTCGTCCGCAATAGCGTTGTAGGTAAACGGCGTGCCCTTAGCCTCAACCTCGGCAGATGCGCGGTTAAACACAGTATTGTTTGGATACCAGATAAATTCCTTGCCGATAAGCTCGTTGTATGAAAACTTATCCTTCCACAGCGCGGCGTCGTAGTTTTCGGAGTCCACGGCCTTGTACGCAATGTTTAGAAACTCGTCCTGCGAGAAGTAGCCGAACTGCGCAAGCAGAATATCGGTAAGCGACACCTCGTCGTCAACGACTATCATTACCTCGTCCGCCTTGGTTGCCACCTTGCTTGTCTTTTTGTCGGACACAAATTCGTACTGCGACAATATGTAGTCCACATTGGAGGGCGCCTGCTTAAAGCTTTCAGTCACCATGGAGATATAGCCCGAATATTCGGCAAATTCCGTTTTGCTTAGCAGTGCACTATACATATCGATAGCGCCGGTAAGCGACATTCTCCGTATGTTTTTAACTTTTTCGCCGTCAACCTCTATCGGCTCCAACTCGTAGTCTGTAAACAGGTTGTTAGATAGGTTGATGCCGTAGCTTGTTGTGATATCGGCATAGTACGCCTTGGGCATCGCCTTGACGTAAGAAACGTATTCTTTGGTTATATTGTTGGTTATGGACGCGCTTTCCAAGTCCTTGCCGCGGTCTGCCAAAAACTTGACCATCTGATCGACGTTGACGTAGCCCTTTTTTGCGGCCTTGTGCAGCGCCGAGCCGCTATCCACCCCGCCCATACTGCTCATGATGGCGCCGAAGTCAAACGCCGACGTGCTTACCGTTACGGGATTGCCGGACAGCATGTCGTCCTGCATGTCCTCGATAAACCCGTGTACGCCGCTGGAGACGGCAAGCACGGTGGCAACGCCTATTATGCCTATGGAGCCGGCAAAACACACAAGGACGGTGCGCTTCAGCTTGGACAGCAAGTTCCTTGCCGAAAGCTTAAACGCGTTCCAAAAAGACAGCTTGGACTTTTTGTCGTATCGCTTTTTCGCCTTTTTCGGCGTAGGGGCGACAGTGCCGTCAACGGCTTCTTGCGCCTTCTGCTCCGCTTGCGCCTCCACTTCTGTTACTTGAGGCTGCTCGTCAGGCTCGGGCGCTTCGCTTTGCTTATTCCGCATCGCGCTCTGTTCATCCTCCGACACCGGATTGCTGTCGGACTGCACCTCGCCGTCCAAAAGTCTAATAATGCGCGTGGAGTAATTTTCCGCAAGCTCGGGATTGTGCGTGACCATGATGACCAAGCAGTTAGTGGAAATCTCCTTGATAAGGTCCATTATCTGCACGGAGGTCTCGCTGTCAAGCGCCCCGGTCGGCTCGTCGGCAAGCAAAATATCCGGGTCGTTTACAAGCGCGCGCGCTATAGCAACACGCTGCATCTGTCCGCCGGAAAGCTGGTTGGGCTTTTTGTTGTAAAGCCCTTTAAGCCCCACCTTGTCAAGCGCTTCGCGCGCACGGCGAACACGCTCGTTCTTTTCCACGCCGGATATGCTGAGCGCAAGCTCCACATTAGACTGAATGGTCTGGTGCGGAATAAGGTTATACGACTGGAAAACAAAGCCTATGCGGTGATTGCGGTATGTATCCCAATCCCTGTCGTTGTAATCCTTGGTACTCACCCCGTCAATCTGCAAATCGCCCGTCGTGTAGTGATCGAGCCCGCCAATGATATTAAGCAAGGTAGTCTTGCCGCAACCCGACGGTCCGAGTATGGAAACAAACTCGCTTTCTCTAAACGCCAACGACACGCCCTTGAGCGCGTGAACCTTTTCGCCTGCTACGTCATAATCCTTGGTGATACTTCTAAGCTCTAACATAAAAACCTCATATCGTTATATTCAATATAGCGGAACAAATGTGTAGAACAATTATACACTTTTTATCTCAATTTGTAAAGGAAAAAACAATCGGTAATCGCGCATTATACAAAAAGGCAACTATTATGAAATAATTTGATAAGAAAGTACATAATGCGAAAAAATGCGGCATTTCCGCCATCAGCCTTCCCCTCAGGAGGAACACGCATTTAGCGTGACGTCCTCGGCACAGCCTCGCCCCCCATTCTGCATTCTTAATTCTGAATTCTGAATTAAAAAAGCGTTCACTTTGGTATATGTGAACGCCTTTCATTACGAAAAAATCCGAAATTTCGTTAAAATTGCTCGTTATTATCTACAAGCTTTGCGCCTGTGATAGCGTGGGATTTTTCATCATAGGTACGATAATTTGCGACATTATCTAATTTTCCTATAAGCCCAGAATCTGTATTTGCGTAGGCAATGTTAATAGATTTCTGTTTGATTTCGGTATCGGTTACTTCAACAACGGTGAACGTAGACATATCTCCCAACTGAGGGTCTGCGGCAACAAAGCCGTCATCAATAATATATCTTGTCGCATTTGTTTTTTCCCCGAACAGTTTATCACAGATTGCGTTTGTAAGGTCGGCGTGTGCGGCTTGAATGTTGTTGTTATAAGCGTTACTATATATTTTCGTATATGTGCAAGTTCCTATTTCGTTATTTAGGATATTCTGCGGTGTGAGCGGTGTGGAAAAGGTTACATTATATAATGCTATATGCTTAAAAGTAGCATTTTCCATATATGTAAAAGTAATGTTCGCATTTGTTATATTTTTGCCGTCCTTTGTTATGTACCAAGTAACATTGGAAACGCTACTTGCATTGAACGTGAAGAAATTGTCATCTGCAAATTTTTTGGCAACTTTATTTGTAACATTCTCATTCAAAAACTCCAGCACCTCCGCATTGGTGAGCGGAGCAACGGGGGCAACAAGCTTTTCTCCCGTGATAGCGTGGGATATATCACTGCCATATGTTGCATATTTTGATGTATCTGCAAGATTTGCAATCAATGTAGTATCGTTAGTTGAATACGAAATTTTGATAGATTTTCCCTTTATGCCGCTATCCGTTACTTCAAGAACGGTATATCTTGCAACATCTCCTAATTGAGGATCGAGTTCATTACGCCCATTATCAATAATATATCTTGTAGCATTTTCATTTACACCGAACAGTTTATCACATATTGCATTTGTAAGCTCGGCATGTGCGGCTTGAATAGTAGGGTCAATAGAATTCCTATAAATTCTTGTATAAGTTGACGCTACTAACACATTTTCTCTAATATTTTGAGGGGTTACCGGTGTAGTAAAGTCAACTTTGCCAAGTGTTACATAATTATCTTGCGTTCCATATAAGTATTTAAATAAAAGATTTGCCTCTGTTATATTGTCGCCGTCTTTGACAACATACCAGGTTATATTTGTAATTTTACTATTATCAATTTCCAAAGTACTCGGGAAAGCACTTTTCACCGCATCAAGCAAATAATTCTCATTCAAAAACTCCAGCACCTCCGCATTGGTGAGCGGTTTAGTCACAGTTACGTTGCAGGTTGCTTTTTTGTCGTTTGCGGTCTTAACTGTTATAACAGCAGTGCCTTCGTCAAGTGCGGTCACGTTGCCGTCATTATCCACGCTTACTACGCCCAAAGGCTCAACCGAGTATGTAACACTTTTGTCCGTTGCGTTCGCGGGCAGAACGGTTGCCGTCAGCTTTGTTCCGGCGCCGCCCACTTCGAGTTCTATATCCGTTTTGTCGAGCGAAACGCTTTCTGCTGGAACGTTGGTATCGGGCTTGGTTTTGCCGCATGCGCAGGTGCCGCTTGTGCCGTAATCGTGGTCGCTGTACTGCTTTTCGTCACAGCCGTCACACGTCTGATAGTGTTGGTTTCGCGCGTCG
>JAFLVH010000010.1:28069-33823 GCA_022508365.1 Clostridiales bacterium
CGTCACAGCCGTCACACGTCTGATAGTGTTGGTTTCGCGCGTCGTCCGGAGTGTACGTCTTTGACCAATTGTGCTTGGTGTGAGTGTTGCCGCCGTTGTCGTTGCTATTGCCTCCGCATGCAACAAACGAGAACGCGCAAGCTATCGCGCACACACCTGCTATAAGCGTAGATAAAAGCTTTTTCATAATAACCCTCCCAAAAGAGAAATGCATCATTTTATATATTAAATATAACAAAGATTATAAAAAAAATCAAGCAATCACTACTATGTGTTTCCAAAACATAGCAACCAAGTAAAATCCCGACGGCTTTTGCCGTCGGGAAATTTTATCTAAATATTGCTCTAACAAAAATCTATTCGTACAACAGCATGTCGGAGTACGACGGGAACGGCCAAAGCTCTTTGGGCATAATCGATTCCAGATCGTCGCAGTATTTTCTTAGCTCCTGCATGGCAGCGGCGACGCCGACGCTTAGGTCCGCTTCGGACTGCAATCCCGACTCCGCGCCTGCCTTGACTGCGCTTTGCGCATCGTTAAGCTTTTTCACGGCTGCGTACAGTCCGGAAATAAGCTGCGTCACCTCGTCGAGCAAGTCATATTGCGTGTCGGTGTTTACGTTGAAGCTTTTAAGCTTAGTAAGATTGTCGGCAAGCATTGTGGAAAACTCTATAGCGGCAGGCAAAATCTGTTTGCGCACAAGCTCGTTCATCGTGCCGGCTTCGATGTTAATCACCTTGCAGTAGTTTTCGAGAAGAATGTCCTTGCGCGCGCGCACCTCTTTGTCGGTGTAGATTTTAAGCCTGTCAAACAACGCTACGTTTTCCGGACGGTCGTAAAGCGCCAAAGCCTCGGGCGTGGTCTTAAGGTTAAGTAGACCGCGCTTACTCGCCTCCTCCACCCACTCGGTAGCGTAGTTGTCGCCGTTGAACACTATTCTGCGGTGCGCCATGTATTCGCGCTTGATAAGAGCGAGCGCTGCTGACTTAAAGTCCTTAGCCTTGCCAAGTTCGTCCGCAAACTCGTTGAGCACGTCGGCGACGGCGGCGTTTATCATTATGTTGGGGCACGCAATGTTAAGCGCACTGCCAAGCGAGCGGAACTCGAACTTGTTGCCGGTGAAGGCAAACGGCGATGTGCGGTTGCGGTCGGTCGTGTCCTCGTAGATGACGGGCACGGACTCCACGCCGGTGGAAAGCTTGCCCCCTACGTGGTTGCTGTATTCCTTGCCCAAAGCGATCGTTTCCAAAAGGTCGGTTATCTCGTCGCCGAGGAACATGGAGATTATCGCCGGCGGCGCCTCGTTTGCGCCCAAGCGGTGATCGTTGCCGGCAGACGCCACGGACAAGCGAAGTAGGTCTTGGTGTTCGTCCACGGCCTTGATTATCGCCGCCAAAAACACCATAAATTGCAGATTGTTTTTAAGGTCCTTGCCGGGCTCGAGAAGGTTTTCACCGTCGGAGGTGGAAATGGACCAGTTATTGTGCTTGCCCGATCCGTTAACGCCGGCAAACGGTTTTTCGTGGAGCAGGCAGACAAGCCCGTGCTTTTCCGCCACCTGCTTCATGATTGCCATGGTAAGCTGATTGTGGTCTGTCGCGATATTGACGGTGGAATATATGGGCGCCAGCTCGTGCTGCGCGGGCGCAACCTCGTTGTGACGGGTCTTGGCGAGAACGCCGAGCTTCCAAAGCTCTTCGTCAAGGTCCTCCATGTAACGCAGGACGCGAGTCTTGATGCTGCCGAAGTAGTGGTCGTCAAGCTCTTGACCCTTGGGCGGCTTTGCGCCGAACAAGGTTCTGCCGGTTATGATCAGGTCGGGACGCTTTTTGTAAAGCTCGCGCGGTATAAGAAAGTATTCTTGCTCGGGTCCGACGGACGGGGTTACGCGCGCCGGGGTTTTGCCGAAAAGCTTAAGCACGCGTTTTGCCGCCTTGCTAAGTGCGTCCATCGAGCGCAGTAGCGGCGTCTTTTTGTCAAGCACAAGTCCGGAATAGCTTATGAACGCGGTGGGAACGTACAGCACCGTGCCCTTGACAAAGGCATAGCTTGTCGGATCCCAAGCCGTGTAGCCGCGCGCCTCAAATGTGGAGCGCAGACCGCCGGACGGAAAACTCGACGCGTCGGGTTCGCCCTTTATAAGCTGTTTACCAGAAAAATTCATAATGACGGCGCCGCCGTCGGAGGGCTGAATAAAACTGTCGTGCTTTTCCGCGGTGACGCCTGTCATGGGCTGAAACCAGTGCGTGTAGTGCGTCGCACCCTTTTCTATCGCCCAGTCCTTCATGGCGTTTGCCACCACTTCCGCAACTTCGGAAGATATGGGCTTGCCGGTTTTGATGGTGTTTTGTAAAGCTTTAAAGATATCTTTAGGTAAGCGCTCGCGCATGACCTGCTCGTTAAACACCATAGAGCCGAATAATTCGGGAACCTTTGTCATAAGCAACCTCCCATAGAGACAAGGACGCCATATCGTCATGACGCCCCCGTAAATCTAAGACAATTATATTCCGCGATAAACAGCTATGTCAAGCAAAATAACAAGGCAAAACAAATATTATTCGGCACAAATCCCATGTTGACCAAACATAGTAAAATCGCTTGACAACAGATATAAACTATGATAGAATAACAGCATTGTGGCCCCATGGTCAAGCGGTTAAGACATCACCCTTTCACGGTGAAATCATGGGTTCGAGTCCCGTTGGGGTCACCAAACAAGTTAAAGGCGAACCCGTTTCCCTTAGGAGACGGGTTCGCCTTTATCATATTCTTGCACAAAATTTAAGGGTAAACAAAATGAAAAAGCTCAATGGAAAAGAAATAAACAATCTTTGGGAAGAAATCAGAGTAAGATATTTAGAATCTTCCGAATTAAAAAACCGTGATAAAAACGAAATATATTTCTTAGCCTCTTCTACATTAGATACAATATTTATTCAGCTTTTACACGATGTTTTATGGTCAGAAAATAAAGCTATCACTGAAATATACCCTCCCTTTAGAGATGCATTCAGAGAGATGCTTGTTTTGTTCGGTAATAATCCTAAAATGAAAAAATCCGTTGATTTTAATGATTTTGATAATGCCACGTTTGAAACGCAAAAAAATGTTATGTATGAACTGGTACAATACAATGTGATACGTAATAGGCTTGAAGCAGGTTTTCTTAACGATATCGAGATAAGCTACGATGAGGAAAATAAACTTATTATTACCTCCGAAGAATCAGAATCTGCACTGATTGCACGTTATGAAGATGCAGAAAAGTACTTTTATGATACAAAAACTCTTGTAAAAAAAGGGGCTGATCACATAGTCGCCTATATTATGGGCTGTGAGCAATCTCTTATGTTTTTAAAGATGTCCCAAAAATATCAATTCATAGAATTACTTGAAGAAATGCATTTTCCGCACAAAAACACTACACTTTTTTTCGAAAATAATTATAAGTCATATAAAAAAGAAATTCAAGAAATCATAAATTTTACCGAAGCCGATTATGATGCAAAAAGCGATATAAGCAGAAATTATGACTTGGGAAAATTTGATTTGGAAGAGTATAAAAAAATATATTGCTGTCTTATGGTGTTATGCTTAAACAGAACTCAATTCTGCTTTTGTGAATTAATGCGTAATAATATAATTGCTAATCCAAATGTTATTTGGCATAAAGATAAAATAATCGAGTTTATAGAGTTCTTTACTTCTATACCAAAAGATAAGATTAAATATATATTGGAAACCTTCTTGGTTTTTAAAAATGAGTTCCAATACTCTTGCGGGAAAGAATATTTAAGCTTGTATCAACCATTATTTGATATTAATGATTCCTATGTTATTAATAGTTCGCTCACCTTAATAACGTTAGCTCAACGCAAACTTATTTGGCAAATTAATAAATATTCTGAAACTAATTCTATTTATGAAAACACAATATCAACGATGGCACATGAGAAAGAGGAGATAATGATAGAAGAAATAAATTCTTTTCTTTCTAATGGACATTATGATATAAAAAATAATTTTCGTTTTAAAATAACCGAAAAACAGGACACAGATGCGGAAATTGATGTATCTGTGCTGGATAGTAAACAAAAAGTGCTATTATTGATAGAATGCAAGGATCATTTACCCATAGACAATGAAATCGAAAGAAGCCGCCAAGATAAGCAATTGATTTCTGAAGCCGAATATCGAGCAGAAAAAAATAAAATTATTTATGACAATTTAGAATTATATATGAACAAGGCATATTCTTCTTCTGTGATACCCGATAAAGTTTTATCTATCCTCATCGCCAATCATTACGGTGGCTCTAATACCGAAAATGCTTCTCTTCCCATAATAAGCAAAGCAACATTTTTTAAATTACTTAAGTTACATTCTCACGATTTATTAAAGGTATATCAAGCTATAGTTAATAAAAACTTCAAACCTCCTGAAATGAAACAGGAGAAAATTACTTCATATTTCTTAGACTATACCATGGAAAGCTGGATTGTCAACAATAAAATTGCTGCAAATTAATTCAGCATTCATTGAGTGATATTATTACTGATATTAAAACAATCGTGACTCTGTCATTTATTATACTATTTGACCATCAATAAATTTTCATCGATTCAATGTCTTAATTTGAAGGTCTTTTATGAAGTTAAATTCGGGGATATTTGCAATAATTTCGTTTAAGACAAAAAAGTAATTACTAAAAGCACTGTGCAAATTATTTATATCAGTCTCGGATAAATTTACCATTGGCCAATCGACTGTGGAACTACGTGTTTTTATGTCATATACCATAGACAAATAAGGTAACCGCACCTGCATTATGGCATCATATAGCCGATTAATGAAAAATATTTCAATAAATGCCATAATGCCTTCTGAAAGCAAAGCAACCTGATTATCCAAAAAGATTTTTAGTTGCTTTTCTACTTCTCTGAAACCCAACTCTTCCCATTTAAAATAATTAAAACATTCGTTGATCAATTCAAAATCATTTCTTTGGTAACTTAATTTATTTATTGCAATTACGTACTTGTCCAATAAGATATCAATACATTCTTCAAGATTATTATAGGTTATTTCTTTGTCACGAAATTCATCATAGTTACATATAATTATAGTTCTTCCAAATGCAGCCGCAACAGTGCCCGCAAGAGGATAAAGCAAAGTCTCCCTTTTTTCTTGTAGTACCGTCTTTTGTATTCTTGAGTTTGCAACATCAATAAAATATGCAAAAATAGGCGTTATAACTAATGAAGCAGTGAAGCTTAAAAAATAGTTAATAACGGAATTCTCATAAAAATATCCAAGCAATACAACCAAAACACTTGCTAATATTCCAACACCTAACGATACAGCATAGATAATAAAATGCATCGTAGGAACATATAGCAAGGTTTTTCTTTTTAACCTTTTTTCTTTTTTCATTATACACTTTACCTAAATTCGTTTTAATTTAAAATAGTATAAATGAATAGCTAAGCAATGTCAAGCTATGACCTATAATAAGCCGTCTCACTAAATTTAAAATTAACTACAAAACCGAAACCCTTTCTAATTAAAACAATAGTGTTCGGATAATTAACTTTCGGTTCACCAAACATGTTAAAAGCGAACACATTTCCATTAGGAGACGGATTCGCTTTTATTGTGTATTTCAGTTAACCAAGGGGAAAATGATGGTGCGCTTATCAATTTAACTATCTTGTATGGAAAAGATTTTAGAGTGTCAACTAAAATACTTC
>JAFLVH010000011.1 GCA_022508365.1 Clostridiales bacterium
ATCGAAATGTTTGATGATAATGGAAACTGCATCATTGATATTGTTAGATAAATTATTGTTTATCGTACAATTATTATAGCATATAAAAAGCAAAAATGCAATCGACAGCGATTATTTTGCCCAAAGAAAAGGCGCGGCTTTTGCCGCGCCTAATTATCTTTTACAATGAGCAATTATGATATTACATTTTTCTTATATCCAACACGTCAAGGAACTGCATAAGGCTGTTCTCGTCGACGGCGGTGGAAGAAAGGATTTTTTCGCACACAAGGTCGATCTCGTCGTGAATATTGAGCTTGGCCTCTAATTTAGTCACCGTGCCGCCCTGCGCCTTCATGAGTCGCTCCACAGTCTTAGCAAGCGGAATTTTGGCGTCCTTGTTGTAAGGCAAGGTGCCGTCCAAATAAAGCTGCGCCGTCTTTAACTGCTCGGACAGCTTGTCGGGCAGGACAAAGTAACCCAATATGTCTGTTATGGAAAGCGCGTCCGCCTTGATCTCCTCGTAGTCGGCGGCAAGCCTGGGGCGCTTGAGCCCTGCCGAGCGCAACACCACGTCGTAGCAGTACTTGCCGTTTACCTTGCGGCATACAAGACTTACAAAGTTTTTGGTGCCGTCGTTGAGTATATGCTCGTCCGAATAACCCTTCCAGGCGCGAATAAGCTTGTCGGCAAACTCCGTCACCTTTTCAAAGCTGGAATGCGCAAAGCGAATGACCGTGGAATACCAGTCCACAACGCCCATCTCAAGATACGGATATTCCTGCGATTTAAGCCGCATTTTGTAGCCCTGCTTAAGCATGGGAGTGGTGCGGTAGCCCGTTTTAAAATGCTCGTGCTTGGTGTTGAGCGCGCCGCCGTTTTCGGCTGCGGAATCGCAGCACACAAACCCGTCCGCGCCTATAAAGTCGGCGGCATGGGCAAGCTTTTTCATGGTGTCAAGTCCGCCCTTCATGGGGGCATGCTCGGGATTGATAAGCACGCCGTGCCTGTCGAAATACTGGTGACGCGAGTGAGTAAACGCCCACTCCTCGCCGTCTATATCGCAAGAGACTGTGCGCATATTGGCGCGCGAAGCAAAGCCCTCGTTCTCTCTGCACAACGGACACTTGGGATATTTTTCGGTCTTTGCCTGCGGCATAACGTTAATGATTATTTCTATCTTGCTCGCTAACTCCTTAGCCTCCCAACGGTCGTTTTTGGCGCACTCGTCAAGATCGACATAACCGCTTTTTACCGAATAGTCGTACAAAAAGTCAAACGCCTTTTGCTTATTTACCGAGTACGTGCCGGCAAACAAATCGTTGACCTCGGACGGCTTAAGCATGATAGCGTCCATGATTTCGGACTTGAGCTGCTTTACGCCGTCCTCGCCCACTATACCGTTGTCGACGGCGTAGCGCAGGAGCGGCTCGACAAGCTTGTTGGGGCTAGTCGCCGTATCCGCGTCCTCCGTGGGCGTAAGCGGCATAAAGTCGGTAATCTTAAGCAGTCTGCATATGCGCCGCGCCGCCTGTGCCGAGTCCAGCTCGTCGAGCAAAAGGCATGTCTCGCCGTAAGCTAAAAGATTGGAAATTTCCTGATCTAACATGATATATTTCTCCTTGTTTATTTACAATTAATAGTGGCTGCCGCTCTGCGGCCTGACCATATTGACTAACGATTCGGTGTCGAACACCGTCCACGGGAACTCCGCGGGAGGAAGCGCGAAAAACTTTAGCTTTTCGTTTGTAACCGGGTGAACAAACTCCAATCTGTACGCCCAAAGCGCCAGGTGCGGACACTTGATAAGCTTGTCGTCTGCGTACTTTACGTCGCCTGCGATCGGACTGTTAAGCGCCTTAAGCTGCACGCGCGCCTGATGTGATCTGCCCGTAATAAGGTTGACCGACACAAGCGACATATCGTCCCTACTGTCCAGCACCTTTATCTCCGACTCCGCCCTTTTTGCGCCCTCAAGCGTCGACGGAACGACGGCAACGGTGTTAGCCCGCTCGTCCTTGGCAAGATAGTGTTCTATCTTTCCCTCGCGCTGCGGCCTTCCAGCTACCACCGCAAGATAGGTCTTTTCAAACTCGCTGTCCGTATCCTTTATCTGTTCGCAAAGGCGGGATGCAGCCTTGCTTGTTTTGGCAAAAACCATCACGCCGCCGGTCGGTCTGTCCAGACGGTGCACCATTCCGAGATAGGCGTTGCCCGATTTATTGTACTTTTCCACCAAGTACTTCTTAAGCATGGAAAGAAGGTCCTCGTCGCCGCTGCTGTCGGCCTGCGTGGGGACGTTTTGCGGCTTTAAAACCACAAGCAAATGGTTGTCCTCGTAGAGCACGGTGACGCCGCCCGGGGCGCCTTCAACCTCGGATTTTTTTCGCACCACGTCCTTTACGTCCAAGCGCAGTTTGACTTTTGTGGCGGTCTTGCCGCCTGTTTTGTTTTCGTTTTCCACAGTTTCTCCGAAAAATTAACCTATGTTGTTTGTATAAAGTCCGCTGCAACCGCACGGAAGGAGTACGTCCTTTTGCTCTGTCGGCAGGCACACCTCATAAGCCGAAACATTGCCGCCCTTTAGATTAAGCGATAGTATGTTGGATATGGTCTGCGGCTGGAGTCCTGTCGTGTAGCTGTTTATCAAAAAGAATATCGGGTTTTCTATTACGCTCGCGGTAAGCTTTACAAGGTCGAAGATATCGTCCTCCATCTTCCACACCTCGCCGCCCGCGCCCCTGCCGTAGCTGGGAGGGTCCATGATGACCGCGTCATACGTCTTTCCGCGCTTTATCTCGCGCGCGACAAACTTTTTGCAGTCGTCAATTATAAACCGCGTGTGGGACTTGTCCACGCCGTTTAGCGTGCAGTTTTGCATGGCGCGCTCCACCATACCCTTTGCCGCGTCCACGTGCGTTACGTGCGCGCCGCATTTACTGAGAACAGCCGTTGACGCGCCGGTGTACGCAAACAGATTCAGTATTTTTATCTGTTTGCCTCGCTTTGCGTAATCTTCTACAATCCCCGAAAGCTTTGCCCAGTTGACCGCCTGCTCCGGGAAGAGCCCCGTGTGCTTAAACCCGGTAGGCTTTACGTAAAAGGAATAGCCGCGCCAAGCGACCTGCCACTCTTCCGGCATGGGCTTGTCCACTATCCACCTGCCGCCGCCCGATCTATCGCGCTCGTAGCGTGCGTGTGGGGCAAACTTTTTGTAATCGACGGTGGCGCGCCATATAGCCTGCGGATCGGGACGGAGCAGCATTATGTCCTTCCAGAGCTCTAATTTAAGCCCGTCGCCCGTTCCGAGGATTTTATAGTCTTCCCAGCCCTGCGCTAACATTTTTCCACTTTAAGCCTCGCCTCGTGTCCGTTTATATCTGTCGCTTCGCCGCCGTCTGACCTTTTAACCTCAAGCGCGAGCGTGACAGACGCTATGCGCTCGCCGTGAGCGGCAAACACCTCGTCTATAAACTTATCGCCGTCGTAGTACAGTTTTATCCTGTCGGTAACGTCAAAGCCGCTGTTTTTGCGCATGGTCTGAATCTTGGAAATTATCTCGCGCGCCGCGCCCTCTTTCAGAAGCTCATTGGTAAGCGTGATGTCAAGCGCAACCGTCATGTCTAGATCGCTCTCCACGGAGAAGCCCTCCGCTCCGCGCGTAGAAATAAGCATGTCGTCCTTGGTCAGCTCTACTTTTGTGCCGTCAGCCTCAAATGTGTACGTGCCTCCTGCAAGCGCAGTCCGCGCCGCAGTGTCGCCGCATTCCGCAAGGTGCGCACGGATAATTCCGACAAGCTTTCCGTACTTGGGTCCCACAGTCTTAAGCTGCGGCTTTACCTCGTAGCCCGTAAGCTCGTCCGCGCCGCCAAGCGTCACTTCCTTAACGTTGAGCTCGTCGGCGAGTATATCCGCGTATTCAAGCGGAAAATCGCCTGCAACAATCACTTTGGACAGCGTTTGACGATTTTTTATGCCGCTCTTATTGCGCGCGGCACGCCCCAGCTCCGCCGCCTTGATCACACGCTCCATATCTGCGGTGAGCTTTGCGTCTATAAGCTTTTTGTCGGCTTTGGGGAAGTCGGTCATGTGCACCGAAACGGGCGCGCTTTTGTCCACGCTGCACACGATGTTGCGATATATTTCCTCGGTGATAAACGGCACGTACGGCGCCGAGATGCGGCACAAGGTGTTAAGCACGGTGTACAGCGTATAAAACGCCGCAGTCTTGTCATCAGACATTCCGCCCACCCAGTAACGTTCGCGGCAACGCCTCACGTACCAGTTGGACAGCTTTTCCGTATAGTCCGCTATGGCGCGCGCGGTCTCGTACAGCTTATAGTCCTTAAGCCCCTCGTCCACCTTTTGCACCAGTTCGTTCAGCTCGGAAAGCGCCCACCTATCCATCAGCGAATACTTAAGCTTTTTCTTGTCCACCTTGGTCGGGTCAAAGTTATCTATATCCGCGTACATCACATAAAACGCGTATGTGTTGTACAGCGTGCCCAAAAACTTGTTTTGCGATTCGGTAACTGCACGCATGTAAAACCGCGACGGCAGATAGGGCGCGGAATTGGTATAGTAATACCACCTTACGGCGTCCGCACCTGTTACGTCAAGCACCGACCACGGATCCACCACGTTGCCCAAATGCTTGGACTGCTTTCTGCCCTGCTCGTCCGTGACGTGTCCGAGGACCAAGCAGTTTTTAAACGGCGCCTTGTCAAAAAGCAACGTTGAAATAACCAACAACGTATAAAACCATCCGCGCGTCTGATCGACCGCCTCGGAGATGAAATCGGCAGGAAAAGTTTTTTCAAACACATCCTTGTTTTCAAACGGATAGTGATATTGCGCAAACGGCATAGACCCCGAATCGTACCAGCAGTCTATGACCTCGGGCGTGCGGTGCATTGTGCCGCCGCAGGAACATTTGTACGTTGCGCCGTCCACGTAGGGCTTGTGCAGCTCGATATCGCCCGATATGCCGCACTTTTCCTTTAGCTCGGCTTTGCTTCCTATCGCCTCGGTTTTTCCGCAGCTATCGCACACCCAAATTGGAAGCGGCGTGCCCCAAAACCTGTCGCGCGAAAGACCCCAGTCTATTACGTTCTCCAAAAAGTTGCCCATGCGGCCTGTGCCGATGCTCTGCGGATACCAGTGGACCTTAGCGTTATTTTTTATCAGCTTGTCCTTGACCGCCGTCGTCTTTATAAACCAGGACGAACGCGCGTAATACAATAGCGGCGTGTTGCACCGCCAGCAAAACGGATAGCTGTGTGTAACCGTGGGCGCGGAAAGAAGCAGTCCGCGCTTTTTAAGATCTGCTATTATGTCCTTGTCCGCGTCCTTGCAGAACTTACCTTCAAGCCATTGCGGTTCGGTAAACCTGCCGCGCTCGTCAACAGTTTGTACAAAAGGAAGGTCGTAGTTTCTGCCCACTCTTGCGTCGTCCTCGCCGAACGCAGGCGCAATGTGCACTATGCCGGTGCCCTCGGTAAGCATAACGTAGCCGTCGGATACCACCTTGTGGCAGTCCTTATCGCCCCTGTACGTATCGAACAGCGGCTCGTAGTGTACGCCGACAAGCTCTTTCCCCTTGACGGTTTTTATCACCGTGTAGCTTTCAAAATGTTTATCGGCAAGCTCACCCGCAAGCACGTATTTTTGCCCGTCGGATTCGATAAGCACGTAATCGAACTCGGCGTTTACGCACAGCGCCACGTTGGACGGAAGCGTCCAAGGCGTAGTAGTCCAGGCAAGAAGCTTGCAGCCTCCTGCGTAATCGGTCTTAAAGCCAACGACGGCGGTGCGCTCGGTAACGTCCTTGTAGCCCTGCGCCACCTCGTGCGAGGAAAGCGCCGTGCCGCAGCGCGGGCAATACGGCACTATCTTGTGTCCCTTGTAGATGAGCCCCTTATCGAAGATAGTTTTAAGCGACCACCAAACGGACTCGATATAATTGTCGTCATAGGTTACGTACGGATTGTCCATGTCCGCCCAGTAGCCGACGCGCTCACTCATGCGCTCCCACTCGGACTTGTACTTCCACACGCTCTGCTTGCATTTGCCTATAAACGGCTCCACGCCGTATTTGACAATGTCCTGCTTGCCGTCTATACCGAGGGACTTTTCCACCTCGAGCTCGACGGGCAGACCGTGCGTGTCCCAGCCCGCTTTTCTTAAGACGTGTTTGCCCTTCATCGTGTGAAAGCGCGGGATAATATCCTTCATTGTGCGCGTAAGCACGTGCCCCACATGCGGCTTACCGTTTGCCGTAGGCGGACCGTCGTAAAAAGAAAACTCCTTGCCGCCCTCTCTGAGCTTTATGCTCTTGTTAAAAACGTCGTTTTCTTTCCAGAACTCCAGCACGGATTTTTCCATGCCGACCGGATTATAGCTTTCTACCTTTTTATACATAATTCCTCACATGTAATAAAAGAAAATTCCGACAAAGTTAAGCATTGTGCCAAACACAATCATAATGCTGTTTATTAATCTACGTGACTTTACGGCAGAAATCGAGCCTATTACCGTGCCGATAAGATACGCCGAAAAGCCGCCGATACACAGTCCGAGGCACAGATTGCCGCAAAGCTCGGCAATGCGGCCAAGCCTGATAACGCACGCCCAGCCGATGATTACAAACAGAAATAGCTCTATTATCGTCCGCTCTTTTACGTCCAACAGAGTGATTACAATATGCGCCGTCACGCTCGCGCCTAAAATCGATAAAAGCACGATTGAAAAGACGTAATCGGCGTAAGTGTTGCCGCCACCGAACATGGCGAGCAAAATTGTAAAAAACACGGCAAACGTGAGCATCGTCTTTTCGCAGTGAATAAGCCTGCTTATCTTTGACTCCGGCGGCAAGAAAAATCCCACCGCATTTGCGACAAACACAATAAGCGCGACAAACGCGGAAATAACGATAAACGGCTTTATTCCGCCGTCGGTGTCGGAAAAGCAAAAATACAATAGAAAACCGAGCCCGACAAACGTAACGAACGCGGCTACCGCATAGGTTATGAAATTTGCCGGATCGTAAGGTCTTCTGTACGCGCCGTGCGCCATTGTCACCTTTGCTCCGTCCATGGCTATAGTTTATCACAAGAACTATCTTTGGTCAATCATTTTTTATAATTAAGAATTAAGATTTAAGAATTAAGAATTTTTTAGCCGCTGAAGCGGCATCAATGATAAGATTCTTCGCTTCGCTCAGAATGACAAGACAACCACATGCGATAATATCTTTTGTCATTCTGAATATGCGCGAAGCGCGCCGTGAAAAATCTCTACCTTAATGATGGGCTTACCCACCATCATCCTGCATTCAAATTACTTTAGCTATTGACAAAAATTTATATCGGGTATATAATTTAATTGATGCAAGACACGAGAGATATTCGCTCCATATGTTTACATTGTTTTGCCACTCTCGACCCTAAAAAGCGAGTTTGTCCGAGGTGCGGAAAAAAGGGCGACGAGGTGTCCCCCGCAGGCGCACTGCCATTTCGCTCCATGCTGTCGGGCAGATATATAATAGGCTCGCCACTCGGTCGCGGCGGCTTTGGCATAACGTATAAGGCGTATGACATGTACACCTCGTCTTGCGTTGCTATCAAGGAGTTTTTTCCCAAAGGCTACACCCACAGACTGCCCAACACCTGCGCGGTGCTTGTAAGCAACGAGGAGGGCTCCAAGGCCTTTAACTACTGGCTGACCGCGTTTGTGCAGGAAGCAAAGGTGCTCACCTCTATAAAGGATTTGCCCGGCATAGTAAAAATTCACGATTTTTTTCTTACCAATAACACCGCGTACATAGTTATGGAGTTTCTTGTCGGCTGCAGCCTGCACCGTTTTATTCACGGCAGAGGCGGAAGGCTTCACCTAAACGAAACGCTAAACATAATGCGCCCGGTGATAGAAGCGCTGCTGCGGCTGCACCAGTACGGCGTGATACACAAAGACATCTCGCCCGAAAACATTCAGATAGTGGACAACAAGACCATAAAGTTTATAGACTTCGGCGCGGCGTCCATCTATACGCAGAACGTACAAAAGCCCTTTTTTGTGCTAAAAAAGGGATACTCGCCGCTCGAATTGTATTCACAGGGCGGAAAGCAAGGACCGTGGACGGACGTATACGAGCTGGGCGCAACCATATACACCTGCTTAGTGGGCAATCCTCCGCCCGAAGCGCCCGAGCGCAGAATAAGCGACAAGCTGGTTCCGCCCTCCGCTCTCGGCGTACAGATTCAGCCTGTGCGCGAAAAGTCGCTTCTTAAAGCGCTGTCCATATACCCGAAGGACAGATACGGCAACGTCGCCGAGTTTAGGCAGATGTTTTTCGGCGAATTCATGCCAAACACCACCGTCCACACCAAGCCGAACAGCGACGGCAATTAAGCTATGGGCAAAAAACTTTCGGAAATGACACTAAAAGAATTGTGGGAGCTTTTCCCCATCGTCCTGACGGCGCCAAGCGACCGTTGGGATTTATATTATGCAGAGGAAGAAAAAAATCTAAAAAGCGTTTTGCCCGAAACCGCCGTAATAAGTCATATAGGCAGCACGGCGGTACCAGGGATTTGGGCAAAACCGATAATAGACATTCTTGTAGAAGTAGGCGATTTTTCGGACGCCGCTGTCGCGATAGAAAAATGCGGCTATATAAAAATGTCGGAAAGCAAAAACAGAATGTCCTTTAACAAGGGCTATACCGAAAACGGCTTTGCAGAAAGAGTCTATCACCTGCACCTTAGATTATTCGGCGACAATGACGAGATATACTTCCGCGATTATCTGATAACCCACCCCGACGTAGCAAAGGAATACGAAAAGCTAAAGAAAGAGTTTTGGAAAAAATTCGAGCACGATAGGGACGGCTACACCGACGCCAAAAGTGAGTTTGTAAAAGCTTACACGGCAAAGGCAAAACAAATCACCGATTAAGGAATAATATATGGCAACCTTCGAGGATTTTACTAAACTTGATATTCGCGTAGGAACGATAATCGAGGCAGAAGTTTTTTCAAAAGCAAAAAAGCCCGCATACAAGCTGAAGATAGATTTCGGCGAAAATATAGGTATAAAAAAATCGTCGGCGCAAATCACGGAGCTTTACACCATAGACGAGCTGATAGGCAAACAGGTTTTGGCGGTTGTCAATTTTCCGCCGCGCCAAATCGCAGACTTCATGTCCGAGGTGCTGGTATTGGGCACGTACAGCAACGGTGGCGTCGTACTGGTTACGCCCGATAAAACCGCGGCAAATGGCGACAAGTTGGGATAAAAGCAACTTCGCCGCAAAAAAATAATTCCGAATTATGAATTCCGAATTAACTAAAAACGCTTGATTTTTGCAAACAAATGCCGTATAATAACCGTACTGCGCTAGACGGAGAGGTAGCGGCACTCTGTAACCTACAATCCGCTATAGATGGGTCGAACGCCGTCCCCGGTTTGCGTATGGAAGGTCCGTTGCCGTTAGGTGATGTTGATACTAAGGTCTTGTGCAACGTCTGCTTGCGAACCGTGTCAGGGCTTGACCGCAGCAGCACTAAACAAGATGTGGCGTGTGCCACAAGGTAGCTTTAGCGGAGTCAACCGACGGAAAAACGCTTCGGTGCGTATTATCAAAGGCGGTGCGCAGTTTCAAAACCCGACGAACTTTTACAGTTGGTCGGGTTTTGAATTAAAGATATTTTATGAAAATTAAATTATAATAAACCGCTGACAAAGGCGTCGTCAAGCATTTGGCTTGTTACTGTTTTTTTGCCGTTCTTACAAGCAGCATACAGGTGGATGTTCGGACGTACCACTCCAGCCTGTCGGGATATTCGTAAATATACATATCGCTGTTTTCGCGCGAGGCAAACACCATGGGGAGTTCTACCTTTGGCGTGCTCGGCGCATAAGCGTTGTCCTGCGCCACAGGCTCGCCGAATAAGCTGCTTTGCGCGCTACCCCCTTGCGGTGCGGCGTTTTGATAGTTGCTGTTTTCGGGCGAACCGAAGTCTGTAGTGAACACCGTCTTTTCGCTGTAGCCGGTGGAATTTAGCTCGCTGCCCTGTCCGTCAAATGCTCTTCTTCTGCTGCTGCCAAACATGATATTACCTCAACACGTCAGTACCCAAAAATTCGCGTAAGACCTCCGGCACGGTGACCGATCCGTCTTTGTTTTGGTTTTGCTCTACTATTGCGGGCAGTACGCGCGATGTTGCAAGGCCGGAGCCGTTGAGCGTGTGTACATACCCTATCTTGCCGTCCGCACCGCGGTAGCGCGTCATGTTGCGCCGCGCCTGATAATCGTTTGCGTTGGACACCGAGCTTACCTCTTTGTATATGCCCATGGACGGAATCCATATCTCTATATCGTACGTGCGCGCCATGCTTGCCGAGCAGTCGCCCGCCGCAAGCTTACTTAGCCTGTAGTGAAGACCCAAACCCTCCACCAAAGCGCACGCCTTGTTTACAAGCTCCTCAAACGCCGCCTTGCTCTGCTCGGGCGTAGTCACCTGCACCATCTCCACCTTGTTAAACTGGTGGCCTCTGATCATGCCGCGCTCCTCCGCACGGTACGACCCTGCCTCCTTGCGGTAGCACGGCGTATATGCAAACAGCTTTTTGGGCAGTTCGCTCTCCTGCAAAATCTCGCCGCGGTACATATTGACAAGCGCGGTCTCCGCGGTGGGCAGCATAAATCTTTTTGCCGCAATATTGTCGTCCGCGGTTTCCACGCGGTAGACGTCGTCCTCAAACTTGGGGAACTGTCCGGCGCCCAGCCCGCACTCGTAGTTAAGCATGTGCGGCGGAAGTATAAAGTTGTATCCGTCCTTGGTGTGCGTCTTAATAAAATAATTGATAAGCGCCCACTCGAGCAGCGCGCCCTTGCCGGTGTACAGCCACGACCCGTTGCCTGCAAGCTTTACGCCGCGCTCGTAGTCGATAAGCTTTAGGCTCTCGCAAAGCTCCACGTGATTTTTGACGGGGAAATCAAACTCGGGCTTTTTGCCCCAAATCTTGATCACCTCGTTTTGCTCCTTGCCGCCAGCGACAACGTCCTCGTCGGGCAGATTGGGCAGGCAAAGCAGCGCAGTCTTAAGCTCCTCGTCAACAGCTTTAAGCATGTCTTCGCCGCCCGCGATCTCCTCGCCGATCTCGCGCATTCTGGCAAATATGGGCTGAACGTCCTTGCCCTCTTTTTTGAGCCGAGGAATGTCCGCGCTGACTTTGTTCTTTTCGGCCTTGAGCGCTTCGGTCTTGCCTATGATTTCGCGCCGCTTTTGGTCCAAAGCAAGAATGGCGTTTAAATCGGCGTCACAGCCGCGCTTGGCGAGCGCCGCCGCCACAAAATCCGGATTGCTTCGTATAAGGTTGATATCTATCATATGTTCGTCCTTTGGCTGACCATTTTAATTTTAAGCCATTATCTTTTACATTATAACATTAAAATGCGCCAATAGCAACAATATACGGCGAATTATTATTTTTCTTTTTGCAAGTCCCGATCTTTTTTGCGACCGAGCTTAAATCTTTCAAACTCGGATTTAATATTTATCGCGCCCGAAAAAAGTATCCCCAATAGATAGATTACGGCAAACACCGCCGCGCCTATTATCATCTGCCACAGATACGGAAGCAAGCCGGTGAGCGCAACCGTAACGCCCCAAAATCCGAGGCTGCCAAGCGCAGTGAAAATCCCCGGCACGATAAACGCGTTTTTTACGTCCGCACCGATCTTAATATACCTGTAAGCGCTCCGCATGGAAAGCGCCGCCGCCACACCGTAGCACAGCGTTGTGCCGAAAGCCGCACCCGTTATCCCGAACGCGCGCACGACAAACGGCGTAAGCCCCACCTTGACGCACGCCCCGATAAGCAGGTTTATTACAGGCTTGTGCGCCTTGTTGTAGCCCTGCAGCACGGACGTGGACAACTGAAGTATTCCGATATAAAATACCGACAGGGACTCCACGCGCAATAGCCGAGCCGCCAAAACAAGCTGGTCATCCGTAAGCCCCCTGCGATAGAGCACATTGATCACCGGCTCCGGAAATACCAAAAAAACGACGGTTATCGGCATTGTAAAAATCAATATCCATTTTACCGCGCTTTTTGTGGGAGAAACTGCGTCCTCACCACGCTCCACAGCGCGCGTAATAGTCGGCAAAAATGCAATGGCAACGGACAGCGCGACCACCGTTGGCATATTGATGAGCGTGCCGACAGGCCCCACAAACAGCCCGAACATAGCCGTTGCGCTGTTCTTGCTCGCGCCGCCGTGCATAAGCAAATTTATTACCAGCACCGAATCTATCATCTGTGTTATGGGCAGAACGAGCGCACCGAGCATGACGGACAGCGCAAAGGAAAACAATTCCTTAAGCAGTCTCTTGTCATCCACCGAAGGCGCAGCGGCAAACTCTTGCGAAGCCTCGGCATTCAGCGCACGGAGACGTGAAAGCCTCATCCGTCTTTTTCCGCCGACAGCATACCTGATGCCAAGGTACAAAAGCGCGGTTAGCTCGCTTGCCGACACGCCGAGTAACGCCCCTGCCACCGCGTATTTTACGCCGTACGGCAAAAACAGCTTGCTTAAGTACAGTCCTAAAACAAGCTTGACCACCTGCTCTATCAGCTGGCTTATGCCGCCCGGCAACATTTGCGATTTGCCCTGAAAGTAACCGCGTAGCACGTTTATTCCGCCGGCAAAAAGCAGTGACGGACAGAGCGCCAAATACGAAATAGCCGCATCCGTATTGCCCTGAACGCCCGATATTACGTTTCTTAGCACCGCCACGGCGGCGGCACACAGCACCGCAACAACCGTAAGCGGAAGCAAGGCTATTTTTATCGTGCGCTTAGCCGCACCGTCAATCCCGAGCGCAGTGTACTTGGCAACCACGCGCGACACCGCACCCGAAATTCCGCCGCCACAAAACGAAAGTAACACAGTGTACAGCGGAAAGACCATTTGGTATAATCCCATGCCTTCCGCGCCCACTATGTTTGTAAGCGGCACGCGATACAACGCGCCGATAAACTTTGCGATAATCCCTATTGCCGCAAGCGCTATTGCACTTCTGCCCAGCGACTTAACCGTGTGCTCTTTTTCCACATATGTAGTATGAGAAAATCATTAGTGTGTAATTCAGAGTTAAGAGTTAATAGTTAAATAAGGTTTGCGCTGACGCATATTAAAGAATTTATATAATAGATAATAAGAGATAATAAAAAAGCGGCTCAGCCGAACCACCTTTAATTCTTAATTCTACATTAAAAAAACCGCCCTTAGGCGGTTTTTTCTTTTACTCGGTGATAGCGCCGGTCGGGCACTCGCCCTCACATGCGCCGCAGTCAATGCAAGCGTCTGCGTCCACAACATACTTGCCGTCGCCCTCGCTGATAGCGTTTACGGGGCAAGCCGCCGCGCACGCGCCACAGGAAATGCATTCATCGGAAATCTTGTGTGCCATAATAAACCTCCATAAATTTATACCGCAATTATAACACACATGTAAAAAATTGTCAATGCGATAAATACATTTATTCAGTTAGCAGGAGCGAACAATTTGTTTTTGGAAAGGACCTTTTATTCGCCGCCCTGATTGCCTTGCGGATTCTGCGGCTTAGGCTGCTTGTTTTTGTTGAACTTGTGCTTTTTCTTTTTTCCGCCGTTTTTATTGCCGCCGTTGTTATTACTTCCGCCGTTAGCGTTACCGCCCTGCGCGTTGTTATTATTATTGTTTTCACTGCCGCCGACCGCAGCTTCTGCGGGTCTCGGCTTGCCGCCGTGGCGGTTTTTGTTTTTGCGGCCGCCGCCGTTGTTGTTATTATTGCCGTTGTTGTTAGCGGTGTTATTACCCTGCACGCCGTTATTGTTATTCTTGCTGCCGTGGGCTTTTTGTCCGTCGCGTTCGTGCCCGGTAGCCGCACTGTCCGCAGCCGGCTCCTTATTGTCACGTCCTTCGCAATTCAAATCGTTTAGTGAGTATTCGACAAACTCGAAGTTGTCCTCGTCGCCCACGCGGACGCGCACCTTTTCCGTAAGCGGCGTGACAGACACAACCGTACCGCGCCTGCCGTCCGGGCATGTCACCCAGGACCCGTTCTTGGGGGCTCTACGCATGACTTCTTCGTACGTCTTATTCTCGTACGCCAGACAGCAAAGGAGCCTGCCGCACATACCGTTTATCTTGTTGGGCGTGAGCGCAAGGTTTTGGCACTTTGCCATCTTTATGGAAACGTGCTCGGAATCCGACTCGAACCTGCCGCAGCAGCACGGCATTCCGCACGCGCCAAGCGAGCCTATAAGCTTGCACTCCTCTCGCGCGCCTATCTGCCTTAAGTCTATACGAATATGAAACGCTGATGCAAGGTCGCGCACAAGCTCCCTAAAGTCCACGCGCTGTTCGGCGGTAAAATACAACACCAGCTTGCTGTGATCTACGGTAAACTCGCAGTCCACAATCTTCATATCCAGTCCGCGCGCCGCCACCTTTTGCTTGGCGGTGGCTATAATCTCCTGCTTTTGCTTATCGTCCGCAAACGCCGCTTCCAAATCGCTTTCGGTGGCGACTCTGGTAACGCCCTTTAACGGCGCGACAAGCTTGCTTTCCTCCACTTCCGTCACCGGCAGAATCACCGTGGCAAGCTCCTCGCCGCGCTGAGTTTCCACCACCACCTTGCAGTTCTTAGGATACTCAACGCCCTCGGTGGGTGCAAAGTAGTACATTCGCGGCGAAGTGCGGAACCTGACGCCTATCACTTTCGGCATTGTGCTTTTACCTCCATAATCTTAAGAATAAGTGTGTCCATAACCGCCTGCGGCATACAATTGGCGGCGTTGTGTTTTTTTGCCTCGCGCACGGCCTCCGCGGCGAGCGCTGCGGAATGCGGCGTGTAACCGTCTGCGATTTCCGCAATGTCATTGACGTCGAAAACCGTCTCCACGCCTATGCAGTACCGCGCTATGTCGTTTAACAGATATTCCACCACGCCGAGAAGCGCATCCGTCTTGTCTCTTGTCAGTTTTTCGTACACCGCCGCGGCGTGGGCAAACATCTTGCTGCCCGTACAAAGCTTTAACAACTTTTTTGCCGAAGCAAAGGTATCGGCAAATCCGGGGTCGGCAAGTATTCGTTCCGCCGCGCCAAGGCTCCCACGAGAGCCTTGCGCCGCGAGCTTAATCTCCGCACTGCTGTTTTTGTGGAATCTACTGAGCTCGCGCTCTATGACCGAGATATCAAAGGGCGGAAGCTCCACGCGATTGCAGCGCGACTGCACGGTTGGAAGAAGTCTGCCGCTTGCGCACAGAACAAAGCACACGCGCGGAGGCGGCTCCTCCAACGACTTTAGCAATTTGTTCTGACATATCTCGCTCATGCTTTCGGCGTTTTCTATGATGTACACCTTGTTTTTCAGCTCGAACGGCGTAAGGTACAGCGAGTCCAAAATCTCCTTTATGTCCTCCACCGAAATGGCGTAACGCTTGCTCTTTTCCGCGGACTTAGACTTGCTCTTTTTTTCCTCGAGTGGGCGCGGATATACTATTATGTCCGCATGCTCGTCAAACGCCCTGTCGTCGCTTATTCCGCACATACGCGCCGCGCACAGCCTTGCAAGCACTTTAAGTCCCTCGTCGTCCTCGCCGCCCAGCAGCACCGACGTTTCGCTCCCAACGTTTTTTATGCAGTCAAGCCCGGCATAAAGATATGCGTACTTTTTAAGGACACACTCACTCATAGTATACCGCGCACCGCAGATAATATTTTTTCGGCGGTCTCGAATTTTGTGCCTGACACGTCTATCGCGGTCAGCTCGCCCGCCTCGCACATCTTTTTAAACCCGTCGTACACGCGGTTAAAAAACTCCATGCTTTCGCGCTCCAGCCTGTCCGCGCTGTTGGCGCCGCCCTTGCGCAAAAACCCGGCTTCGGGCGTTATGTCCAAAAACAGTCCCAAATCCACCTTTAGCGGCGATATCGTTATGTCGTTGACCCTGCGGACAAACTGCAAGTCCAGTCCGCGCCCGTAGCCCTGATACGCAAGCGTCGAATATATAAACCTGTCGCACACGACAACCTTGCCGGCATCGAGCGCAGGAAACACCACCTCGTTAAGATGGTCGCGCCGCGCCGCCGAATACAAATAAAGCTCGGTGACTGCGTCCGGCGAATACTTGGGATCAAGCAGCAGCGTGCGCACCGCCTCGGCAAGCATAGCGCCGCCCGGCTCTCGCGTGAGCACGGTGGGAACTCCCATTTCGTTTAATGCGTCGGTCAAAAGAGCGCACTGTCGGCTTTTGCCCGCGCCCTCCACGCCTTCTATTACTATGAACTTGCCGCTGTTCAATTTACTTCTCCGATACCGCAGTGTAACGCTGCTCTAAGCGCCGATACGCTTTCCGGCGCGTCCTCCGCGGTCAAAATAAAAACAATGTATTTTTCGGTCACAAGCTCGGAATACACGCCGCTGTTGGACAGCGAATTATTGAGCTTTTCCGCCGATACTCCAAGTCGTGTGCAGTCCAGCACAAGCCTTGTAAAATCGTCGTTTTGTAAAAACGGAAATTCCGTCTTTATGTCCTCCACCGCGCCGTAAAGACGCTCGTACGAAGCAGCGGTTTGCGGCTCTGCCGCTTTAGTCACCCCGTCGTCTATCGAGGCGTACAGCAGGTATGACGGGCTTGTAGTGCCCATGACGTCCACGCATGACTTCAGTATTGCGCTGTCCGCATCGGACAAATTATCGAGCAGCAGCGCCGTCTGCGTGAGGCTTTCAAGCGTCTTATGCGTGGACACGTTGCATATATCGGCGATGGGCGCAACGCTCTTAGGCAGACGCCTTGAAAATCCGAAATGCGCGCCGTGCGCGCTGTCCGCAATGAACAAAAGTCCTTTCCTCTTGCAGTAGTCGCGTATTCCGTCTGCGTCGGCGCAAAACCCAAAGTACGTAGGGGTTGTCACCACCACCGCTTCTGTGTCGCTTGTTATCGCGCCGTCGATTTGCTTTACGGTCAGCGGATAAACGCTGCCCTTGTCCCCCGCCGTCACACAGCGTTTCCCGGAAATGGTAAATCCGTCAAACACAGATCGGTGTGAATTTACGTCCACCACGGCGGACGCTTTTGAATAGAATATTGCGGACTTTACGCCCTGCGAGCTGCCGCCGCAAAGAAACGTCGCGTGCTTTGCTTTGTAAACTGCCGCCGCGCGGCGCTCCGCCTCGGTGACGAACTCGGAGGGAAAGCTGCCGTCCGAAAGCTCGGTCAAATCGAGTTTTGAAACGTTTCCCTTATGTCCGGGCGTGTGCAGCCTAAGCCTGTCCTTCGCCGCGGCGTTTTTCAATTGCTCCGCTAAACTCAATTATTTTCTCCGAGACGTAAATTAGGTTGAGATTCCTCGCTATCGCTCGGAATGACAAAAAAATGATAAAACCGCTAATGCGCAGTCGCGCCGCAAACGTACAACCGGCAACAAGGCGCAACGGGAGTGTAGAACCACCTACATAACCGATCGCCGAGGAGCACGTAGTCCGTATCCGGCGATGAATACGGCTTAGCGCCGAGGCTTCATAGTGGGGAACAAAATTACGTCCCTAATCGACGCGCTGTCAGTTAAGAGCATTACCATGCGGTCTATGCCTATACCGAGACCGCCCGTCGGGGGCATGCCGTATTCGAGCGCCTCCACAAAGTCGTCGTCGGCGGCCTGAGCGTCCTCACTACCCTTTTTCATCATTGCGCGTTGGGTCTCAAATCGCTTGGCCTGGTCGATAGGGTCGTTGAGCTCGGAGTACGCATTGCCGCCCTCCCAGCCGTTTATAAAGAACTCGAACCTATAGGTAAGCCCGTTATCGTCGCGTTTGGCGAGCGGCGAAATTTCTATCGGATAGCCTGTGACAAAGGTCGGCTGAATGAGCGTGCTTTCCACAAGCTTGTCAAACGCCACGTACATGCACTCGGCGGCGTTTTTGTCGCCCTCGGGATCCAGTCCCAAACGCTTGAGCTCGTTCTGCGCCTGCTCCTTAGTAAGCGACATAAAGTCCACGCCCACCGTTTCCTTAACGATGTCGCGCATGGTGACGCGCCGCCACGGCGTGGATAAATCTATCTCCCTGCCCTGGTAGGTTATCTTATTGCCCAGCCCGATGGCGTGCGCCGCCGCAAGATAAATGTCCTCCGTGCGCTTCATCATGTCGTAATAGTTGCCGTACGCCTGATAAAGCTCTATCATGGTGAATTCGGGATTGTGCTTTATGTCCATGCCCTCGTTGCGGAAGTTTCTGCCAAGCTCGTACACGCGCTCCAAGCCGCCCACGATAAGCCTTTTAAGATACAGCTCGGGCGCGATGCGCATGTACATATCAAGGTCGAGCGTATTGTGGTGAGTTATGAACGGCCGCGCCGCCGCGCCGCCCGCAACGGTGTTTAGAATGGGCGTTTCCACCTCCAAAAATCCGTCCGCGTCCAGGTAAGACCGCACTGCGGAAATTATCTTACTGCGCTTGATAAAGGTGTCCTTGACGTCCTGATTGACAATAAGATCGAGGTAGCGCTTGCGGTAACGAATGTCGTTGTCCTTGAGTCCGTGCCACTTTTCGGGGAGCGGCGTCAAAGATTTGGAAAGAAGAGTCAATTGTTTTACGGCAACGGAAACTTCGCCGCGGTGAGTCACAAAAACCTCGCCCGTGACGCCTATTATGTCGCCTATATCTATTTGTTTTTTAAACCCGTCGTAGTCCTCCGGTCCGAGGTTGTCCGACTTTACATAAATCTGAACCTGTCCCGACCTGTCGAGAAGGTGTCCGAAGCTCGCCTTGCCCATGACGCGCTTGCTCATAAGCCGTCCGGCGATTGAAACGGTTTTGCCCTCTTGCGGATCTGCGGTTATATCCGCAGCGTGCGCGTCAACCGGGAATTCGGTTATTTTAAACGGGTCGGCATTCTTGTCGCAAAGCGCCTGAAGCTTGGCGAGCCTAACCGCCTTTAACGCGTCTATATCCTGCTCGGGCTCTACGGTGTTGTTTTGAACGTTATCCTTGTTCTCCATGATATCCTTTGCCTTTTTACAGCTTTATTAACAAATTACTTTTTTACGGCTTTTTTGTCGACGAAGATATCGACGATTTTAAACAGCAGATCGCCCACCATAACCACGTCGTTTTCCGCCTTGTTAAGAAGCGCCGAGCCGACGCGCGACTCGTTGGAAATTCTGCCCTTTAAAACATCGGACTCGTGCGAACCGACAATGGTGTAGACCTTGAGCCCCTCGCACTTAGATTTGTCTATCTTGTTGCGACCCTTCACCTTTACGGAAAGCTCCGCCTCGGTAAAGCCCTTATCCAAGAGCTCCTCTTTTTTGTAGCGTTTGGAAGCCATCAGCTCGCCTGCCGCCGTCGCATAATCCTCATTATTGAGCTCGCCGAGTATGGCAAAGCCAAAGCTGCCGCTTTTCATATCACTGACCGACATGCGGGTCAAAAATCCGGCAATAACATCGGCGCGCGTAAGTCCGCACTTTTCCACGGCGGCAAGACCTTCCGCTACGTCCGCCTCAATCACCTCCACGGCGCAGCCGATGGAAACAACGTCGTCGTTTATTGATTTTTCGTCAATGACCTTGGCGCCGACAAGCTTTTCCATAATGGCGTCCATCTCGCCTTGCAGCTTAGCCTGATGCTCGCGTGCAAGCACATATTCGGCGTTTTCCGAAAGGTCGCCTTGAGCGCGCGCCGTTGCGATTTCCTCGACTACGGCGGGCATCTCGACGTTTTTGATTCGCTCAAGCCGCTCTTCAAGCTCGCGCTTTCCCTGCGCGGTCATAATATATTCTTTGGGCATAATTATCTCCTTGCCTATTTATTCAGAATATATTATAACCAATTGGCTTGAAGAAGTCAAGCCAATTGGTAATTCAGAATTAAGAATTAAAAATTAAGAATTGTAAATAAGGCTGCGCTTCGCGCTGTCATAATTTGTCGAATACGGTCATACATTGTATAACCGCTTTAAATTGGGGTGAAGTATGACTAAGAGTGACAGCAAAAATACGCGCGCCGTGGAACTGGGAAGATACATAGCGCAGTCGGAATGCACCGTGCGCGACGCGGCAAAACACTTTTGCTTGGGCAAATCTACGGTGCACAAGGACGTGACCGAAAGGCTTGCTCGTATCGAACCCGAGCTGTATGAGCGCGTGCGAAAAATATTGGACTATCACTTAAGCGTGCGCCACCTGCGCGGCGGCGAGGCCACCAAACAAAAATGCACTAAAAGCCGTTTAATCGAGTAACACGCCAAGAAAAGACAAAACGTCAGTCTTGTACGTCCCTGCCGAAGAACTTTTTATACTGTTCGCGAGTGATCAGCACATCGCGCGGCTTGGCGTAGCCTATTAAAGGCCCTATAAAGCCGAGAGCTTCCATGCGGTCGATTATACGCGCAGCGCGCGCATAGCCTATGGAAAATCTGCGCTGAACCACAGGCGAGGAAATATTATTGAGTTTGATTGCAAGTTCCGTAACCGCAGGCAACAGAGAGTCCTCCTCCTCGATTAAGCTGTCGCTGGCGTCGATAATTGCTCTAAAAACAGAGTCGGCAGCCTCCTCGTTATAATCGCTGCGGTTATGTTTTTTTATGTAGCCTATTATCGTTTGCAGCTCCTTAAACGCGATATATGAGCCCTGCACACGCACGGGCACGCAAACGTCAATCGGATAATACAGCATATCGCCGCTGCCTATAAGCGTCTCCGCACCGGAAACATCCAATATCATGCGCGAATCGATTGAGCTCGGCACGCGGAAAGCTATGCGGCTTGTCATATTTGCCTTTATCGTGCCTGCAATCACGTCGGAAGAGGCATATAAAGAGGATATAACAATGTGAATGCCCGCAGCGCGTCCCATTGCGACAAGCGAGGCTAATTTATCCTCTATCGCACGCCTAAACTTAGAACGTGCGAGGTGCAAAAGCTCGTGTATCACTATTACGATATGCGGCAGCTTTACCCCCGACTCTGACTCGGCTTGCAATCTGTTGTACTCCGCAACATTGTTGCATTTGTACTCGTTAAAAGCAAGATACCGCCTGTTCATTTCGTCATTTGCCCATCTGAGCGCATTGAGCGCATCGTCGGGATGCGTGATTGTTTCGCCAAACAGCATGTGAGGCATTCCTTGAAAAACCGAAAGCTCTATGCCCCGTTCCCCTATCATAATAAACCGCGCGTCGTCGGGCGAAGCTTTGTACATAATGCTTGCGATCATCGCATTAATAAAAACGCTTTTCCCACTGCCCGATTGCCCCGCAATAAAAATGTGCGGCATCTTTGTCAAGTCTAACAACATTATATTGCCGTCCGTGTCCTTGCCTACAGGAAACACCAGCGGCGAAGAGTGATTGACAAATTTGGGTGAAGAAAGCCCTTCACGCAAGCCCACAATCGAACGTATGGGATTAGGTATTTCCACTCCCACCGTACGCTTGTCGTAAATTGGCGCTTCTATGCGCACGTACGACATGGGCGCCAGCTCGTCCTTTATTTCGTCGCGAAGCGCCTCGATTTTTTTAACCGCAACGCCTTCCGGCAACTCAAATTCGTACCGAGTGACCGTAGGACCTACTACTATATCCGACACTGCCACAGCCGTTTTTAAATACCCGCCAATCATCTCGACAAGCCTGTTTGCGGTTTGTTCTGTGTTATTATTCGGCGCGACCGCCTCGTGCGCCTTTAACAATTCTATCGGAAAACCCGTGTACTTGTTTTGTCCTTCGTTTGCCATAATACCCTCCTGCCGTAAAAAAGATTGGAGAATTATTGTACAAGACAAATCCCCGATTGTCAAGGTCAAAATTAAAAATTCCGAAAAAACATTTTAATAGCGTTTTTTGCCGAAACTATTATAATACTCATCTTTTTCGCGCGGTAAAATAGCTCACATTTTAACAAACTCTATTCGTCTTGTCAATATGGCAATTTTTGCTCAAATCACGCATGCTTCACAGTAAAGGCGCCTGTAAGTAATAATATATCTTTTCTTTCATTTCCTTACCAAGTCGATGCGACGGCTTCCGAGATGAGCCAATCGCCGCCGATAAACGCATACTTTATATCAAGCTGCAAGCGCCACGTATGTCTGCCACCGCCAAACACCGCAGCCTCCACCACACTCCTACCGACAAATTGCACAAAGTCCTTGTGTACCACAGTACTTGATTCTCGCAATTCTTCCGAAAAATAATTGAGCGTTCCGTTCTCTATGGCGCGGATAAACTCACTCTTACTCTGGCGCATTCCGGTCATGTGAACGAGGATAAATCCGTTATCAAGCAGTTCATTCAACGCCACACCGTTTTTTTCTATCATGGCGCGATACATCGCTTGGTACTTGACGGCAAAGCTATCTTTATCTGACATTCTTCTTCGCCCAAGCCGCTACTTGTGCCTCCGACTGCACGCTTTCGGCGCCGTGAATGGAAAGACCCGACACAACGTTTGCGCCCTTACAAATGTTTTTTAACTGCCGCTCGCTACTGCCCATACCGCTTCCCTCGTTGGTGCAGAACGGCGCTATCTTTTTCCCTGTGAAATCATAATGTTCAAGAAAGGTACACATACACATAGGCATCTGACCCCACCAGTTTGGATAGCCGACAAAGATTGTATCGTACTTGGATATATCATCTATATAACCCTTTATTGCGGGACGAGCGTTCGCACGAAGCTCCTTTTTTGCCTCGTCAATACAAGCATAATAGTCTGCCGGGTACGGCTTTATCGTATCCACCTCAAACAGATCGCCGCCGACCGCATTTTTAATAAACTCGGCAATGATTTCCGTATTGCCCTTTTTCAAATTCTTGATACTGCCGTTCCAATAGTTTTCGCCCTTCCTCGAATAATAGACAATAAGGTTTGTCATAAAATGACCTCCGATTTAATCTTTAATCATATTATATCATTTAACTGCACTTAAAGCAAGACTTTGTCTTGCGGCAATATCCGCTCGTATTTTCACCATGCTAATGCGCAACAAGTTTTGCAAAAATAAACCCGTACGATTAAGCTCGCACGGGTTTTATGTTTCATGTTATTAATTCTGTTAATTAATCGTAAAGCTTGGATACCGGCATGTCGGCGAAAATGCAGGATATTGCCGCGGCGAATATGGGCGCTACCGACACGGTGATAAACTTGTCCAGTTTTTTCTCCTCCGGCAGCTCAATCGTGTCGAGCATGAACAGCTTTTTAATGACCGAGTTCTGTAGCCTTTCTATAGCCGGACCGGACAGCACGGGGTGGGTGCAGCACGCGTACACGTCTGTCGCGCCGCCCACTTCCACCAATGCCTTTGCGCCCTGAACAATGGTGCCGGCGGTGTCTATCATATCGTCGAGTATAAGGCAGCGCTTGCCCTTGACGTCGCCGATTATGTTCATGACCTCCATGACGTTGGCCTTGGGTCTGCGTTTATCGACGATGGCGAGCGTCTTATTGAGCTTTTGCGCCATTTGCCTAGCTCTGCCCACCGAACCGACGTCGGGCGACACGACTACAAGGTCGTCTCCGGCTTCCTTGATAAAGTCCTCGTTAGCAATCGCCTTGGCGAGTATGGGCGCGCCCAAAAGATGGTCGAGCGGAATATTGAAAAAGCCCTGAATCTGCGCCGCGTGAAGGTCCATTGTAAGCACTCTGTCCGCGCCGGCTGTGGTAATGAGATCTGCCACAAGCTTTGCCGTGATGGGATCGCGCGCTCTCGCCTTTCTGTCCTGGCGCGCATAACCGAAATACGGAATGACCGCGGTTATTCTGCCTGCCGAGGCGCGCTTTAACGCGTCTATCATGACAAGCAATTCCATTAGGTTGTCGTTGGTCGGAATGGACGTGGACTGAATGACAAAGACGTCGCAGCCGCGGACGGACTCCCCGATTGAAACGGAGATTTCACCGTCGCTGAACTTGCCGACTTCCGCGTCGGAAAGCTTCATGCGCATGTTGTCGGCGATTGACTTCGCCAGAGCCTTGCACGAGTTGCCGCAAAACAACTTGACCTTATTGCCGTGTGCTATCATTTGTTGCCTCCAAAGGTTATATAACTTTTATTTATTTGGGCTGTTCGCCGCTTCCTGCATTACCGCCACCGTTTTGCGCTGTGGGTGCGGCATTGTCAGCGTCGCTTGCCGCGCCGTCGATAATGCCGTCCTCGTCCTGAATAAGCCTGTGCGGTGACGCGCCGCCGCCCGTAGGCGGAGCGTAAAGATTTCCTTTCCAGTGCGGAATATTGACTTGCCGCGCGCGCGCAACCGCCAAGGCCTCGGCAGGCACGTTGTCCGTGACGGTGGAACCCGCCGCGATAAACGCGCGATCGGCAATATACACCGGCGCGATAATATTTGCGTTGGAGCCTATGAACACGCGGTTGCCCACGATGGACTTGTACTTGTTTTTTCCGTCATAGTTGGCAAACACCACGCCGCAACCGACGTTACACTCAGCGCCCAGCTCGGCGTCGCCAATATACGAAAGATGGCTCACCTTGCTGCCGTCGCCTATTACGCAGCTTTTAAGCTCCACAAAGTCGCCTATGCGGCAGCCTTTGCCTATTACGCTGTTGGGGCGGATATAAGCAAACGGACCGACGCGAGTTTCCTCGCCTACGTAGCTCTCGTACAGCCTGGAGCTGTCTATGCGCGCGCCGGAGCCGATTATGCAGTTTTCTATATAGTTGCCCGGCATGATATGCGCGCCGGATTTGATTACGGTTTTGCCCTTGATAAAGTTGCACGGCTCTACAACCGCGCCGCGCTCTATGACGACGCCGTTGTCGATGTATACATTGTTAAAGTCTGTTATAAGCACGCCGCGAGAAGCGTGGAAGGAAAGTATTCTGCGCCTTAACGCGTCCGTGACAAAAGACAGGCTTTCGCAGTCGGTGACGGCTTTAAACTCGCCTGCCGCCGCATTAGGCTCCTGCGCGAAAAAGCTGTCCAGTCCGTAAAGATATTCGGTTTTGTACACTCCGCCGCGCGGCAGGTCAAACGCGTTCAGCTTTTGCTCGGTCAGCTGCCTTACGGCGTTTTCCACCGTTTTGGCGGTGACAAGCGGCGTGTAGCCGTACAACACCACCGTTATCGGCTTGGTGCGGTCCAACAGCGGCCTAATCTTTTCCGCTATGTTAATCACAGTGGACGCCTCCACAGTGACGCACGGCACGTTGACCGCGTCCTCCACCCACTGTTCCATGGTTTTGCCGAGGATGGGCAGGCTTTGCATTTCGCCTAAGTTCCCTTTTACTCGGAGAATAATTCCGTTGATGCCTAAATTAACCATACCCTAATTGTACACCTAAATGATATTTTAGTCAACAGTTATAGCGTAGCAATATATTCGTCGTATGTTACCGGACGGTCGTACGATTTGACCCCGTTTTCTATTATGATAATGCGGTTGGCGACTGACGACATAATTTCCTCGTCCGCCGTAATGAACAGAATGGGCGCCTTAAAGTTGATCATGCCCTTGTTGAGCGAGGTTATGCTCTCTAGGTCGAGATGGTTTGTCGGCTCGTCAAACATGAGGAAGTTGGGCGAAAGAAGCATCATACGCGCAAGCATGCACCGCGCCTTCTCGCCGCCGGAGAGAACGTTTGCCGGCTTTAACGCCTCGTCGCCCGAGAACAAAAGCCTGCCCAGCCACGACCTTAAGTATTCCTGTTCGTGGTTTTCCGACCACTGATCTATCCACTTGACAAGCGACAGGTCACAGCCGTCAAAATACTTGTCATAGTTTTGCGGCATGTACGCGGGCTTAATCGTTCTGCCCCAAATGACGCGGCCGGAATCGGGCTTGCTGTCGCCGAATATGCAGTCGAAAAGCTCCGCCACTACCCTGCTGTTGTCCGTCAAAAATCCTATCTTGTCGTCGCGCGAAACGGAGAAAGTGACGTTCTCGAAAAAGCCCTTTTTGGTCAGCTTTTCCACGCGCAGAATGTCGTTGCCGGGGTCGCGCTCAAACTTGTAATCTATATACGGGTACTTGCGCGAGGACGGCTTTATGTCCTCCACGACAATCTTGTCAAGCTCGCGCTTGCGGCTTGTAGCCTGCTTGCTCTTGCTGGCGTTTGCAGAGAACCGCGCGATAAACTCCTTTAATTCCTTTATGCGCTGCTCCGCCTTTTTGTTCGCTTCCTTTTGCTGGCGCAGAATCAGCTGTGAGGACTCGTACCAGAAGTCGTAGTTGCCCACAAACATGTTGATTGCCGAATAGTCCACGTCGCAGATGTGCGTGCAGACCTGGTTTAAAAAGTGACGGTTGTGCGACACGACAAGCACCGTAGCGTCCTCGAGCGATTTAATATATTCCTGCAACCACCTAACCGTCTTGATGTCGAGGTTGTTGGTTGGCTCGTCCAAAAGCAAAATATCCGGCTTGCCGAACAGGCACTGCGCTATAAGCACCTTAACCTTTAGCTTGGGCTCTATCTCGCGCATTTCCGTGTCGAACAAGTCCTGCGGAATGCCTATGCTGTTGAGCAGCGTTTCTGCGTCAATTTCGCATTCGTATCCGCCGAGTTCGCCGTACTTGGTTTCAAGCTCTGCCGCGAGGTTTCCGTCCTCTTCGGAGAAGTCCTCTTTGGCGTATAAAACTTCGCGCTTACGCCTGAGCTCGCTAAGCTCTTTGTGTCCGCAGATAACCGCCTCGCGCACGGTGTAGTCGTCGTACGCGTTTTGATTCTGCTCAAGTACGGACATGCGCTCGCCCTTGCCTATGGTTATTTCGCCCTTGCTCGGCTCTATCTTGCCGGAGAGAAGCTTTAAAAAGGTGGACTTGCCCGCGCCGTTTGCGCCGATTATGCCGTAGCAGTTGCCGCTTGCAAACTTGATGCTTACATTCTCAAACAGCACGCGCGTGCCAAACTGCAGTTTTACGTTAGATACGTTAATCATTAAATCCGTTTCCTATTCTTTTTATCGCTTTAATTAAATCGCAAGTAAAAATGCTTGCTTGCAAGAGCATTTTTGCGCCGCGATTCAATATAGCAGTTGCGCGATATCGCGCGTGGCGCTATCGGCGCCGCGATTGCGCAGCAATCGTTACTGCGCATATTATACCATGTTCGCAGAAAAAAGTACACTGTTTTAACAGCTTTGTATAAACTTAATTTACAAAGTAAAAGACCCTGCTTTGCAAGGTCTTTGTTTTTGATTGTTTAATTGTAGGTGTATTACTCGCCCTTGAACGGCAGAAGAGCCATGACGCGAGCGCGCTTGATAGCGGTTGTTACGTCGCGTTGGTGCTCGGCGCAAAGACCGGTTGCACGGCGAGGAAGAATTTTGCCGTTTTCGGCAATGTACTTTTTCAGGCGTTCCACGTCCTTGTAGTCCACGTGGTCGATATGCCCTTGGCAGTACTCGCACACGCGCTTTTTGGCGGGACGGCGGGCCTTTCTGACCTTGTCGTCGCCGTCGTTTTGCTTCATTCTATTTTTGTTCTTGTCCATGACAAATTATCTCCTTTTTTTGTTTTCCTTAGAACGGAAGGTCGTCGCTCTCGACGGGTTGCATATCGGAAATGGGGTGCGAGTCCTCTGGCACATATCCGCCTTGAGTCCTTTCGCCGCCGGTACCGTTGTTGCGCGGGGTTAAAAACTCTACTTCGTCCGCCACAACGTCAAACGAGGTGCGTTTTATGCCGTCGCGGTCCTCGTACTGTCTGCGCTGAACGTAGCCGCTGATGCCCACCTTGCTGCCCTTAAACAGGTATTTGGCGCAGCGCTCGGCAAGCTTGTTCCAGCAAATGACGTCAAAGTAATCGGCAAGGCGCTCGCCCGCCGCATTGGTGAACGGGCGGTTGACCGCTACGTTGAACCGAGTGAAATTGCCGCCGTTTTGAGCGTTGCCTGCGTCGGGATCGCGCGTGAGGTTGCCTATCAATATGATCTTGTTCATAGATTAACCTCTACACTCTTTCGATCATCCAGCGCAAAACGCCATCGCTTATGCGCATTTGGCGCTCGATTTCCGCGGGCATTTCGGGCGGTGCGGAAAACTTCATAAGCACATAGTAGCCGGTCAAGTGTTTGCCGGAAATTTTGGTCTGAATGGGGTACTCGAGCTTGCGCGAGCCGCCGCCCCACTCCTCTGCCGTGACCTCGCCGTACGGCTCGACCAAGGCCTTGAAACGCTCCACCAACGCCTTTTTGGCATCGGCATCCTGCTTGTCGGACAGGATATAAAGGATTTCGTAATTGTTCATATACCCTCCTTGCGGTCTATGACCCACCTAAAAGTGAGTAAGGATTGCGACCATAAAAGATTTAGTCGCGAATGATATTATAACATGTTATTTTATCTTTTGCAAGCATTTATTGCAGAATTGAAATTTTTTTTGAATTTAGATATTAGATAATACTTTAGGCGTGTCAGCGCCGCTTGATTTGCAAATCCACCGACCTCGGCATATCCCCAACGCCGTCGGCATGAAGAACGTAAAACAGCATTAGGCGAAGCGCTCCGTCCTTTTCCTCCGCACGCCTAAGCTCGGTCTTTACGTCAAACTTGACCATGCCGAACGGTGTAGACAGCATAGTGGAAGTATTCTCTTCGCATAATGTTATGTCATATGACATCAAGCCATTTGCCTTAACCGTGGTCTGCTTTTCGCCGTGCTCGACAGTAAAGCGATCCTCGCCCAATTCAAACTCCACTATAAACCCGTCCACGGTCTCGGAGAAAAAGCCGTCCACGGTGACGGGCTCGGTGTCGGTCGCGACGGTGATCGATACGGGTTTTTTATCCATGCCCTTATTTTTGTCGTTATCCATACGCTACTTCCTGAGCACCATCGCTTTTATGTCGCCCACCGCGGTCTTTATCTTGTTGTCGCTGTTTATAAGCGACGCCACCTTGTCGCGCGAATACATAATAGTAGTGTGCTCCTTGCCGCCGAAGAACTTGCCTATGGAGCTGAGCGGAATGTTGGTGAGCTCTATTATAAGATAGATCGCAACCTGTCTGGGCACGACCACGTCCTTGTTCTTTCGCTTGCCCACGACGTCGGATTTAGATACGTCAAAGTACTTGCAGGTGCAGTCGATAATCTCATCGACGGAGATGTCCTCGCCGCCCTGCACAAGATAATCCTTAAGCGCCTCCTTGCACATATCCAGATCGACCTTGCGGTCATACAGCGAGGAGAGAAACAGCACTTTGGTCAAAACGCCTTCCATCTCGCGCACGTTGCTTGTGACGCGCTCGGCTATGTACGTAAGAGCGTCCAACCCGATATTTTTCTTTTCCGCCCGGGACTTTTTTTGAAGAATGGCAATGCGCAGCTCCAGTCCCGGCGGCTGAATATCCACTATCATGCTGGAGGCAAACCGCGAACGCACGCGATCGTCCAGGTCGGGAATATCCTGCGGACGGCGGTCGGAGGTGAACACCATCTGCTTACCGGCGCTTTTTAACGCCTCGAAGGTGTGGAAAAGCTCCTCCTGCGAGCCGGGCTTTTTGCTCAAAAACTGCACGTCGTCAATCATGAGCAAATCGAGATTGCGGTACTTGTCGCGAAACGCCTGATTGTTTATGCCGTGCAGTCCGCGGAGTGACGCGATAAACTCGTTGATAAACGTCTCCATGGACACGTACAGCATTTTTGTATGCGGACGCGACACGCGCAAGTCGTTGCCTATCGCCTGCATGATATGCGTTTTTCCGAGTCCGACGTCGCCGTAAATAAACAAAGGATTAAACCGCTCTCCCGGCGCCTCGGAAACGGCAAGCGCGCTCTGGTACGCAAGCCTGTTGCTGTCGCCCACGGCAAATTCGGCAAAGTTAAACTTGGGATTAAGCTTGTCTATTTCGGTGCGCGAAGGCTGCGCGTCCGCCTGTCTGTCCTCGTGCACAGTTTCCGCGACCGGCGGCGGAACCTCATCGTCCGACACCAAAACAAGCTCGGCAGGTGCGCCCTCAATCTCGCGCAGCGCACGCTTTAATAGCGGAAGATACCTTGCCGCCACCTCGCTTTTTGCACCCTCGGAGGGCGCGCACAGCATTAAAACGTCGTCCTCCACCTTGACGGGGCGAAGCGGGCGTATCCAAACGTCAAAGCCCAAAGCGTGGACTTCGGCCTCCATTATGGAAAGCATTTTCTGCCAAACGGTATTGATGTCTTTCATTGGCTTCCTCGAATTCGGAATTCGGAATTATGAATTCGGAATTAAAAATAAGGTTGATTTGATTTAAATTATACAGTAAAGCGGTAAGAAAATCAAGTATTTATTTATTCGTCTTTCATTTCCACGGCGACCTTGTATATTTCGCTTTTGGCTACGCGGCGGTCCTGCGCAACCTTTTTTACCGCGTCTTTCATCTGCTCTCCCTCGTCCAGATAGTGCCTTATATGCTGCTCTACGGAAAGCTCACACAACGGATTGCTAACTATCCCTTCCACTACGATTACAAACTCGCCCTTTTCGGTTATATCAAGCTCATCGCCGAGGTTGCCGCGCGTGACCGTTTCGTACAACTTGGTCATTTCCCTGCACACCGCCACCCTTCTCTGTCCGAGCTGCTCGTACAAAAAGCATAAATCTTTTTTTATGTCGTGCACAGCGCTGTAAAAAATGAGCGTACAGGGCAGATTTTTGTACGGCTCGACAAAGCGCACCCTGTCTATATTCTTTTCGGGCAAAAATCCGAGCAGCGTAAACGCGCGCGTACTGAGCCCCGAAAGCACCAGTGCGTCCACCCCTGCGCACGCACCACTGACAACGGTAAACTCCACGCCGTGCCTAATCGCCTCGTCTATTAATACGTGCCCGGGATCGGATACCGTGGGCATGCCGGCGTCCGACACTACCGCTATGTTCTTTCCAGACTTAAGCATCTCGATAAGCCCGTCCACCGCAGCACGCTCATTGAACTTGTGATACGCAACGGTGCGCGTCTTTATGCCGTACTTGTTTAAAAGCACGGCGGTGTGACGGGTGTCCTCCGCGGCGATTAAATCCACGCTCTTTAATACCTCAAGCGCGCGCAGAGTGATTTCTTCAAGATTGCCTATGGGCGTCGCCACAAAATACAGCATCAGTACTCCTTTGAAATGGTTATTAAGTGACGCGTCAAGATTGCGTCCTTAAATTTATGCGATACGAAGGATATATGTCGTGGTCGTAGTGGTGCTACGTCCGCGACATATAGACGCACGTAACGCGAAAATTTACAGCAAGATTGGCGCACAAGCATAATCACCATTTCTTAATCTCAAGCGCCATATGCGGTTTTCCGCCGCGCACGGCGCGAAGCATAAACGTCTTGCCGTTGGGATTGATTACTACCTTTTTTACGGTCAGACCGTTGTCACGGCAGGCGCACATAACCTCGTCAAGCCGCGAAGTGACGTGCGTCATATACAGCGCCCCACTATCCTTAAGCGCGCGCTTAGATATTGCTACGACGTCCGCAAGCGTAATTGTAATCTCGCTGTTTGCCTGCGGCGCGACCGAGGACGGTTTGGAAGTAACCTTATAATACGGCGGATTACACACCACTGCGTCCAACTTGCCGACTTCCGCGCCGAGCAACCTTGCGTCTATATTCCACACGTGTACGTTGTTCAGTCCGTTCAGCTCGACCGAGCGCGAGCTCATATCGGCAAGCTGTTCGTCAATCTCTACACAGGTTATGTCTGCGCCGCAATCGACGGCGAGCATAATACCTATTATTCCGCAGCCCGAACACAAATCCAAAACGCGGCTTTGCTTGGATATGTGCTCCGCGGCAAAATGCGCAAGCGATACCGCGTCGCTGCCGAAACGGTATCCGTCCTCGCGCTGAATGATATAATATCCGTCGCCGAGCGGCTCCGCCTTTTCGCCCGGTTTAACATACTTTTTTATTTGCTCGTCCGTCATGTCCACCTCGGCGTGACAGTGCCTTTACTTTTTGTTTCGGCTGTCTGCTTTACGCTGTCGGAAATTTGCATACCAATAACCACAAGCACTTCGCTTCCGCGGCAGATGAGCGGAATACGGTCCCTTTTGCGCTTTGGCACTTTGTTGTCTATAAAATACTGCTTAAGCTTTTTTCGCCCACCGCCGAACGGTGTAAACATATCTCCGTCACGCCTGAACCTAAGCGCCGCACCGTCAAGCGCGGCTAAGTCCACCGCGCGCCCGGGCGCGTCATTGGGCGACACGTTGTCAGGCGCAATATCCACCGCAAGCCCGTCTATGAAGTTGGCGCCGATTTTAACTGCGATTTCGCCGCAGAACTTTGCGCGCGGAACGTAAAGCGCGACACAGCCGTACTCCTTGGCGGCCTCTATGTCGCCGTTTAACTCTACCACCGCGCCCATGCGCAGTCCGATTAACTCCACCACGCGCTCGATCTGTTCGCGCGTAATATCCACAAGCGAAAATTCGGACAGAGCTTTCCGCACGTACCGCGAAGCAAGCGCGCCCTTTAATGCACGCTCGTCAATTATCACCGCGCCGCCGTCATGCGTTATATACGACATATCAAGGCTTTCTTCCAAATACTCGCAGACGCTGTCGCATTCGCGAGAAAAGGCGTTTACGTTGCGTACTGCGCCTTGATATCGACGCTCTATCATGGGAATGACGTTCAGCCGAATAAAATTCCTGTCCGCGTCGTCGATAAAATTGGTTTCGTCAACAACGTATTTAATGTCGTTGATTTTTGCGTATTCGTCAAGCTCCTCGGGATATACGGCAAGCAGCGGCCGCAGTACTTTTTCGCTTTTAAGCATGCCGCGCACGCCGTCCAGTCCCGCGCCGCGAAAAAGATGCATAAGCACGGTTTCGGCGTTGTCCAGCGCGTGATGCGCTGTAAGCACCACATCCGCCGCGCCCGACTTGATTATGTCACGGAACACGTCGTACCTAAGATTTCGCGCCGCCTGTTCTATTGTAAACCCGTTTAAAGCGGCGCAGCCTTTTACGTCCACGCGCTTAGAAGTAAACCGCACTTTTTTTTGACTGCAAAAATCGCGTACAAACATCTCGTCCCTGTCCGCGTCCTCGCGAAGAGCGTGGTTGACGTGAACGGCGATAATATCGGATTTTTGAACAACGCCGCAAGACAAAACGGCGTGAAGCAGGCACATGGAATCGCGCCCGCCCGACACGCCTATCGCAAGCCTTTTACCCGAATATTTTTTTAGCGCTTCAGCCACTTTTTGCAGTACTGTATTCACAAGAAGAGTATAGCAAGAATTGACGGGAATGTCAATCCAATGCAGAATGCAGAATTCAGAATGATTGTTGGTTTTACCGCCCCATCACCCCGACCACTTTCTGCCCTCCGGAGGGGTCTAGGCGAAGCCGCACCTTAGCAAATGCAGAATGCAGTCGGAGGTCAGAAGTCGGAATTAATAATAAGGTTGGACTTACTTTATTAGTGAGATTCTTCACTGCGTTCAGAATAACCTACGGTTGCTGCGTAGGACAAAACAAGCCGTACTATAGCTATGCCGGTTTTGTCATCCTGAGCAGCGCGAA
>JAFLVH010000012.1 GCA_022508365.1 Clostridiales bacterium
GATGAGCTCGGACAGGCGCGGATTGGACTGAATAAGCCAGCGGCGGTGCGTAATGCCGTTGGTGACGTTGGTAAACCTGTCGGGATAGATATCGTTGAACTCGCTGAAGATGGTGTCCTTAATTATCTCGCTGTGCAGCGCCGACACGCCGTTTATCTTTTGCGAGCCGATGACGCACAGGTTTGCCATTTTCACCTGGTTGTTGTGGATAATGCGCATGGCGTCCACCTTTCTGCCGTCGATCTGCTTTTCCTCCATTTCGGCGACAAACCTGCGGTTGATCTCGCCGACGATTGTGTATATGCGCGGCAGCACAAGGCGGAATGTATTTTCGTCCCACTTTTCAAGAGCTTCCGCCATGACGGTGTGGTTGGTGTAGTTGACGGTGCGGATTGTTATATCCCACGCGTCGTCCCACGAATAGCCGTGTTCGTCCATAAGTAGGCGCATAAGCTCGGGGATGGCGAGCGCCGGATGCGTATCGTTGGCGTGAATGACCGCCTTGTCGGGCAGGTTCTTCAAGCTCTTATAAAGGCGCAGGTGGTCCTTTATGATGCTCTGAAGCGAAGCGGAAACAAGGAAGTATTCCTGCTGCAGTCTTAGCTGTTTGCCCTGCGAGTGGTCGTCCGAAGGATACAGAACCTTGGAGATGAGCTCGGCCTCGTTTTCGCGCAAGACCGCTTTTTCGTAATCGCCCTGCGAGAAGGAGCGCATATCGAACTGGGTGGACGATGTAGCCGTCCAAAGCCTTAAGACGCTGACGCCTGCGTTGTCGCCGTAGCCGGAAATCATTACGTCGTTGGCAAGCGCGTCTACGCTGACGCCGTCGACATATCTGACGCGCAGTCTGTCGCCGTCCATGTACTCCTCCACCCTGCCGCCGAAGTTGACGGTAAAGCGCTTATCGGAGCGCGGCATCATCCATACTTCGCCGCTGGGCAACCACATATCGGGCAGCTCAACCTGCTGATTGTCCACAATGCGCTGACGGAACAAACCGTACTGATAACGAATGGTAAAGCCCATTGCAGGATAGTTCATTGTTGCAAGACTGTCCATAAAGCATGAGGCAAGCCGTCCGAGACCGCCGTTGCCCAGTCCTGCGTCCGATTCTCTTTCGAACAGGCTGTCAAGAGAGAACTTCATATTTTTGAGACATTCGTCAAATTGCTGTGTAAGTCCCAGGTTGAACAGATTGTTCTTAAGCGATCTGCCGATGAGGAACTCCATGCAAAGGTAGTACACGCGTTTATACTTACCTTCCGCAATGCGCGCATTGTTCTCTTGCTTTTTTTGCAATAACAGGTCGCGCACAACCAACGCGATAGCCTTGTACATCTGGTCCTCGTTGGCGCGTTCGGGCGTGATAGCAAAGTAACGGGCAAGCTTATCGACTATAAGCTCTTGTACCTCTTTTGTTGTCTTGTTCATATATCCTCCGCTCCCGAAAAATGGGTAAATTCAGTGTTATGTTGTGCAAAATAGCACATTAAATATTGTAAAATATGCACGCAAAAAAAGTCAAGCGTTCAAACGTAAATTTAACGCTTTATGCGGCGAGCACGCGGTACAAAACGTTGTACTCGAGCGCCGCCTTGCCCCACGAAAAATCACACGCCATTGCGCGCTTGATGAGCGCAGTCCACATCTTCTTGTTGTTGTTGTACATATCGAGCGCACGGTAGATTGTTTTGTCCATGACGTCCGAATCGTATTCCTCAAACACAAAGCCGTTGCCGACGTCGCCCTTGCCGCAGTCCACAATGGAATCGATAAGTCCGCCGGTCGCGCGAACGACGGGCACGGCGCCGAACCGGCACGCGTACATCTGCATAAGACCGCACGGCTCGGTGCGTGACGGGACAAGACAGATGTCCGCCGCCGCAAGCACCTTGCGCACCAAATCCTTGTTATAAGTGATAAGCGCGCGCACTCTGGGGCTGTACATGTTTTGTATATAAGAGAGATATCCTTCTATATCCGCGTCGCCCTTGCCCATGACTATCAGCTGAATATTGGTGTTGAGAATATTATCCTCGGCGCCAACCTTGTTGATGGACTTGCGCAACAGGTCATAGCCTTTGTACGCGGCCATGCGCGCCATCATGCACACTACGGGCACGTTTTCGTCCTCGGGCAGGGAGAGCATGCGCTGAAGCTCTACCTTGTTCTTCTTTTTGGCTTCGAGCGAATTCGCGTCGTAATTGACAAACAGCGAATCGCTTGTCGCAGGGTTAAACTCGTCTACGTCTATGCCGTTGAGTATGCCTACAATCTTGTCGCGGTGCTCGATCAAAACGCCGTCAAGCCCGCCGGCAAACTCGGGCAAGCGAATTTCCCTTGCGTACTGCGGCGACATGGTGGTTATCTTGTCGCAAGTGACTATTGCCGCTTTGACAAGGTTTATCTTGCCGTTGTGCTCGACAAGCGGAACGTTTTCGTCGCCGATGCCGAATACGTCGCCCGCAATGATAAGCGGATAAATGCCCTGGTAGTTTATGTTGTGCAGAGTGAACACGTTTTTAATGCGCTCATAGCCCTCGCGGTACTTGTACTCCAATTGATAGTACACCGGCACGAGCGCGGTGAGATGGTCGTTGGACTGAAGTATCTCGGGCTTGAAGTCGAGATACGGGATAAGCTCGAGCGCCGCGCGCGAAAAGAACGCAAACCGCTCGGCGTCGTCGTAGTAGCCGTAAAGATTGCCGCGCTTAAAGTAGTATTCGTTGTCCACAAAGTAGTAGACCACGCCCTCATGCTCCATGCGGAAAAGTCCGCAGTACTGGTTGCGCCAGGCAAGAGATACGGTAATGTTGCACACAAACTTCATGTTCTCTTTGTATCTGTATGCCACGTCCTCGTAAAGCGGCATCATGACGCGCGCATCCGTCTTTTTGGTGCTGTTGAGCGCGCGCGGCAGGGATGAGCAAACCTCGCCCATTCCGCCTGTTGACGCAAACGGTTCGGCTTCCGTCGTAACAAACAGTACGCTGTTGATTTTTGCTTTTGCCATTATTATTTTTCTCCTTTTATTTGACAGAATATCAACGGACGGTGTAAAAGCAAACGAGTATTATGTAGTATCCGTTTTTCATATTTTATAACTAGTATACCATAGCAGGCGAAATTTGAGCGCGGATTACACCGATGTTTGCAACAAAAGCCCGCGGTTTTATTGAATTATTTTGTCGTTTTTTTGGTCGAAGGTTTTTTAGCGGCCTTCTTTTCCGCAGGCTCCGCTTTTTTCTCTGCGGGCTTTGCTTTCTTTTCCGCCGGTTTCTCCGCGGCGGACTTTTTGGCGGCAGGCTTCTTTTCCGCAGCCGGCTTCTTTTCCGCAGCCGACTTTTTCGCCGCCTTCTTTTCCGCAGCAGGCTTTTCCTCGGCGGACTTTTTGGCGACAGGCTTCTTTTCGGCAGGCGCCTTAGCCTTTGTGTTAGGGCAATACAGCAATATGCCGCCCATGGGAGGGATGTCTATGCTGAGCGAATCTTCCTTGCCGTGGCTTGCTATTTTTTCGGTCTTGTACACCGTGCCGGACTGACTCCAGCGGAATATTTCGGTGCGCAATAGCTCGGTGTATTCGCCCTCGTGCGCGCCGAAGCGGTAGCCGTCGTGCGGCACCGGCGAGAAGTTGATTATGGCGAGCATGCGGTTTTCCTCGCTGTCGCGGCGCTCGTACACAAGAATATTCTGTTGGTAATCGTCCGCCACAAGCCATTCAAAGCCCCTCCAATCGTAATCGATCTCGTGCATGGCGGGATAGTTTTTGTAAATGCCGTTGAGCACCGACACAAACTTTTGCAAATCCTTGTGGGCGGGATATTCGAGGATATTCCAGTCGAGCTCCTTGTTAAAGTTCCACTCGTTGAACTGGCCGAGCTCCGCGCCCATAAACAGCAGCTTTTTGCCGGGGTGCGACCACATGTACGTCAGGAAGTTTCTGACGCCGGCAAACTTCATGTCGTAGTCGCCGGGCATCTTGTTGATGAGCGAGCCCTTGCCGTACACCACCTCGTCGTGCGAAATGGGCAGAATAAAGTTTTCCGTGAACGCGTAAATCATGGAGAAGGTTATCGTGTTGTGGTGGTACTTGCGGAACACCGGATCGACCTTTATGTAGGACAAAGTATCGTTCATCCAACCCATGTTCCACTTAAAGTTGAAACCAAGTCCGCCCATGTCCACAGGCCGCGACACGCCGCCCCATGCCGTGGATTCCTCCGCTATCATAAGCGCGTTGGGATATTTGGCAAATATCGCGGTGTTGAGCCTACGCAAAAAGTCCACCGCCTCGAGGTTTTCGTTGCCGCCGTAGATGTTGGGACGCCATTCGTATCTGCCGTAATCGAGATACAGCATGCTGGCCACCGCGTCCACGCGCAGGCCGTCTATATGGTACTTATCCAACCAGTAGAACGCGTTGCTGATAAGGAAGTTTCTGACCTCGTTTCTGCCGTAGTCAAAGCAACGCGTGCCCCATTCCTTGTGCTCCATCCGGAGAGGATCGCTGTGCTCATACAAGGGACCGCCGTCAAACTCGTACAGACCGTCGCCGTTTTTGGGGAAGTGCCCGGGCACCCAGTCCAGAATGACAGCTATGCCTACGGAGTGCATCTTGTCCACAAGATAGGCAAAGTCCTCGGGCGTGCCGTAGCGCGACGTAGGCGCGTAGTAGCCCGTCACCTGATAGCCCCACGACCCGTCAAACGGATATTCCGCAACGCCCATAAGCTCGAGATGAGTGTATCCCATTTCCTTGAGGTAATCGCTCATTTCGTCGGCGAACTTGCGGTAAGAGAATGTGTTGCCGTCGGCGTATCTGCGCCAGGACGCAATGTGCGCCTCGTACACCGTCATGGGCGCGGAGTACGGATTTTTCTTGTTCTTAATGTACTCGCCGTCCGTCCATTTAAAGTCGTCTATGGTCACGACCTTGGCGTTGGTACCCTCAAAGGTTTCGCGGTGGAAGGCGAACGGATCGCACTTGTAAATGGGATAAGAGAATCCGTTTTCTATATAGAACTTGTAGTTATCGTAAAGCTTAACGCCGGAGACAGTGACCTCCCAAATGCCCGCCTCGGTGATCTTGGTCATGCGGTTAGCGTCTTTGTTCCAGCCGTTGAAGTCGCCCACGACCGAAATGGACGTGGCGCGCGTTGACCAAACGCGAAAAACGGCGGTGCCTGTCTTGGGATCGAAATGACAGCCCATGTATTTGTATGCGTCAAATGCGTCCCCGTGATGGTATGCGTCAAGCATGTTGATATCCATAAGTTACTCCTAAGATAATTTTTCAGAATTTCTTCCACCTAAGATTATACTACAAATAAAGGTAAATATCAAGCCCTTTTGGAAAATTAAGAATTAAGAATTAAGAATGCAAAATGAGTGTCAGTTGGGCTTAATTTTTCGCTTAAAGCTGAAAATCCGCACAGTTATAAACTGTGCGGAGATTTTTTATTTTGTTATTTAAAGCTTGCCGAGGAATCGAATTAATTGCGACTCCGCCGCTCTCACCCTGAACTCTTAACTCTGAACTCCGAACTCGATAAACCCATCTGCAACCGCTTTTATCTCGTTTTCGTCGCGAGACAGCCTGTCGTAAACGCCTATTGTGTAAAAGCCCGCGCTCTTTGCCGTCTTTATCGCAAGTATTGCGTCCTCGAACACCGCGCATTCACTCACGTCGACGCCAATTTTTTTTGCTGCGGCAAGGTAAACGTCCGGGTGCGCCTTGCCCTTGCCCACCTCGCCTGTCGTGACAATCGCGTCAAACATATCTATCACGCCGTTTCTTTTAAGCGCGGGTAGGCACATCTCGGGCGTAGATGACGTGGCAACCGCAAGCTTTATGTTTTTTCTTTTAAGCTCTGTCAAGCATTCCTTGACGCGCGGCTTTAGCTCAAGCTCGGTTTCGTACGCGCGCACCGCCATGTCCGACCATTCACGCATCAAATCCTCGGGCTTGTCCTTAAGATTGAACCGCGCTATCGTGTACTCTGCGGTCTGACGGTATTCCATGGCGCACACCGCCTCCATGTAATCGTGCGGCACGGCTATTCCGCGCCGAGACAGAAACTTTTCGTCAATCTCCGCCCAAATCGACAGCGAATCGAGCAAAGTCCCGTCCAGGTCGAATATTGCGCCTTTTATGTGCTTCGGTAATTCCATACCGATATTTTACAACATTTATTCGGTTTTGTCACTCACTTTTTCGACCGTTTCCGGTGCATTGTCGTCCGCAGTGGCGGCTGCTTCGAGTACGGGTTTTTTAGACGCGTTAACAATGCGCAGCTCTATCTGCTTGCGGAAGGACTGCGACGCAAACACAAGAAGCGCCGCGACAATGACGATAACAAGCTCCGGAATGATATACATGCACTGGTAAACAAAAGAATAAAAATATTCATTGGCAAGCGCGCTTATGCCGTAATCCGCGGCGTATCCTGCACCGTACACGCCGAACGCAAACACGCCTGCAAAGTAGTGGCTTATAAACCTAAGCGCACCGGCGATTGTTGCGCCAAGCAAGAACTGCGCGCGCGTATTGCCCTTTAACACATTAAGCTCGCGCATTATGCCCGTAAGCCCGATTGCGGAAAACGCCACAACATAGTCGAGCGCGAACTGCGCGGGGTGAATGATCCACGGATCCTGTATCGCCTGAAGCAGACCGTAAATCGCGCCCACGGCAACGCCCTTTTTGCTTCCGAACATGAACGCAAACAGCATAAGCGGCAGCATGGACGCAAAGGTTATGCTTCCGCCCATCGGCATCTTAAACAGCCTTACATAGCTTAACGCAAAGGACAGCGCAACGCACACCGCGCCGTAAGTAATGGTGCGCGTGTCCATGGGCTTGCTGTTTCTGTCAATCAAGAACGCCGCGACGACAATTCCTGCGGCAAGCAAAATCGCGCTCAAATACAGACCTAGGTTGCTGAGTACGTCCGCGCCGTAATTGTTTTCCACGGCCTGTCCGCTTGTGTAGTAAACAATCAAGCACACAAGCACCGCGATAAACGCCGAGCCCACAACAGCCGCGCCCACGATTTTTGCAATCTTAGTCGGCTTGACAAAAAGCGCAATCGCGCTTCCTACAACCGCTATGACAAACACGAGCATGGGATAGAACAGAATGGGGAAAAGGTAGTCCTCGTCATGCGCAACGTCCACAAAATAGCACGCCGCAAACGTGACAATGTAGCACACTGCCGCGGCAAGCGCCACAACTATCCAGCTGCCGTTTAAAAGTTTTGTCGCGGCGGCATATGACTGTTCGTCATACTTTTTTCGCGATAGCGTCATGTACAGCCTTGTCGCGACAAAGGCCAAGACGAGCGCAATAGTGACCCACAGCGCAATCGTGCGGCAGGTTTTGGTTGCATCCTCAAAGTTGGCAAAGTAGTAAGTGATGTCTTCTAACATATTTCTCCTCCAAAGTGGAATTAATCGACCTTTTAACTAATTCTTAATCCAAAATTCTTAATTAAAAAATGCGTTCGTGTCGAGCACACAAACGCATTAATAGACCGAGTTATAAGACGGCTCCCTACGCGAGTGCTAACTCAACAGGTTCAAAGGGACCGTGCCTACAGGCAACATCTCAGCGACATTACAGTCGCGCCCCTGCATCAAAAACAGTGTAGCATATGATAAAAGCCGTGTCAAGCGAATTCGGAATTAATTATACGGTTGCGCACAATCTAACCATTATTCAGCCTATTGACAATTATACTTGCATGACTTATAATGTGTACATGGAAACAAAAAACGGCGCGACGCGCGACACGGTTTACGAATATGCGGAAAATGAATACGGCTCGCTCCCCGAACACCTGTGGACGACGTTTCCGCTGTATTCGGTTTTTAGGCGAGCCGATAACAAAAAATGGTATGCCATTGTCATGAACATACAGGGACGCAAGCTTGGCCTTGACAGTGACGAATACGTGGACATTGTAGACGTAAAGTGCGACCCGTTTGAAAAAGACGAGCTTTTATGTAAACCCGGATTTTTGCCTGCATACCACCTCAGCCGCAAAACCTGGATAACCGTGCTTTTGGACGGAACAGTGGACAGTGACACACTTTTCGATTTGATTGACAAAAGCTATCTATTGGCAAGCGGAAGGAAGAACGGAGTTAAGAGTTAAGAGTGTAGAGTTAAGAGTTATAAATAAAGATGAGATTCTTCGCTTCGCTCAGAATGACAAAACATGCTCTAATCTTTAAAGTTTGTTTGTCCTACGAAGCAACCGAAGGTTATTCTGAACAAGCGCGGAGCGCGCCGTAAAGAATCTCAACCTTAATGCCGCGAAGCGGCCATATTATTCATTCTGAATTCTCTTAATTCTTTTTCTTTAGTGCGGAAAGGTTTTTTATCGGCTCAAACTTGTCGCGGTTGCGGTTTAGCACTTCCTCGGCGAGGTTTTTGTACGCAATGCCGCCGGCAGACGTCGGGTCGAACTGGCTGATAGGCATGCCGAAGGACGGCGCCTCGGCAAGTCTGACGCTTCTCGGTATTCTTGTCGTAAACGCCTTTTTGCCGAAGTAGTGGGTTATCTCCTCCGCAACCGAGTTTACGAGGTTGGTGCGCGAAGAGAACATAGTCACAACCACGCCCTCTATCTCCAAGGACGGATTGAGGATTTTTTTGGCTAGCTTTATCGTGTTCATGAGCTGACTCAAGCCCTCCAAAGCAAAGTATTCGCCCTGCATGGGAATGAGTATGCTGTCCGCAGCCGTCAATGCGTTTAATGTTAAAAGTCCTATAAACGGCGGACAGTCTATAAATATGTAATCGTAGTTGTTCTTTATAGGCGCAATCGCGCGCTTAAGCGAGCTTTCGCGTTTGTCAAGGCTTACAAGCTCCGCCTCCGCACCGGCAAGGTCTATGTTGGACGGAATTATATCCAGCCGCTCCACTCCGGTATGCAATATCGCGTCCTCGGCGTTGCAGTCGCCTATGATAAGACTGTACACCGAGTTTTTCACCTTGTGCTTTTCCACGCCGAGTCCGCTCGAGGCGTTGCCCTGCGGATCGTTGTCTATAACAAGCACTCTTTTTCCGAACGCGGCAAAATATGCCGCAAGGTTTACGCATGTGGTGGTCTTGCCCACGCCGCCCTTTTGATTTGCTATTGCAATAGTTTTCGCCATGTTATCCTCTGCATTGATTTGATGTGTTTAATAATTTAGATAAAAGATAAGAAATAATAATATGAATTGCGCCGTAAAACCACATTTCATTCTGCATTCTGCATTTTGCATTCTGCATTCTCTAAGTATTCCATCTTCTCGCCGTAAAACTTTTCGTACAGCCCCACCGTAGCGTCGTATGCGCGCTTTGCCATATCCTTTTTTCGTTCGGACGACGGAAGCGTCTTGTCTACGTATATCGGATCGCCTATCTCTATCACCGCCTTTTTTAGATGCAGCAGCTTTCTTAATCCCCTCGGGCTCTTAAAGCAATACAGCATGGGCACCACGGGAAGATCCAGCTTATCGGCGTAATAGAATGCTCCGTCCTTTGGCGGTCTGGGCTTGCGGTAGTCTATCCACATGCTTTTTTCGGCGTAAAAGTGTATCTTTGCCTTTTTTTTATTAGCCGCGTACTCAAGCATTTCCATAAACGGGCGCGCGCCCTTGTAGCTTATCGGCAGCGGAATCAAGCCCGCCGTAGAAAGTATTTTTCCGCCCAATGTTCTTTTGCAGTTGTGCGGCGCCGCCACTATGTAACGGTTTTGCATGCCCGTGGCGCGAATAGTCATCACCGCGTCCAAGTATCCGACGTGGTTGGATGTTGTTATGCACGGGCCGAGCTTTTTCAGCTTTTTTCTGCCGTTGACGCGCCAGGCGCCGAACACGATTGCGCCGCCTATAAGCCCTATTAGCTTGAACAGCGTGCTCCAAAAAAAATGTCCTAAATGCCAAAACGGATTTTTTGTGTGCTTGTACACATACGTGCCGTCCGTCTCAGCGCTTTTTCTTGTGTCAAACGGCGCGCCGTCCACATCGAAAAGCCGCAGTTTTTCAAGCTCGGTAAGATAGTCGTTGTATATGCTTTTTGTCATCTTGCCGGATTTTGCGACGTCCGAAAGCAACTTGTCGTACAGAGACCTTGGAATTTCGTCGTTTTCGGCAAGGTGAGCAAACATCGCCAGATACTTTTTTGTGTTCATCGCAAAGCGCCCTCGGCGTGCGTTTCGCTATTTGCGTCAACTATATTAATGTCCGCGTCGTGCTCGTCCGCCATGTCCGGCATGCCGCCGCTCGGACTTCCTCCGTCATTACCGTCCGGGTCGTCGGGATCGCCTACCGTTATTCCGCGCGCCTCGTACTTTAGGCGCTGCTTATCTGCTTCCTGCTCCACGACGTCCGCCACGGCGGATATGCCGTTGCCCTCGGCAATCAGCTTTTCTATATTCTCATCGTACTTAACTAAATCCGATTTGTCATCGAGGAACCTGCGAATGCGCTTAATCGCCTTGCGCGGCCTAAACGCCGTTTCGCCGCAGCCGTGAACGCCTATAAACACCTTGACAGTGCCTGCCTCAATCACGTGCGGAGCGTAATTGATCATGACAGGAGTGTGCATATAAATGCTGTCAAGCACGGCGTTGGGTCCGCCCTTGGTCAAAAACAAGTCCGCCGCGCCGTACAGCTCGTAAGCGTTGTCCAAAAACTCGTACGTTTTAAGCGTCATTTCTGGCGACAGCTTAAGCTTGCCCTCGCCCCGTTCTATCGCCTTAAAGTAGTCGAACTGCTTTTTGTTGTGTCCGGCTATTACGCACAGAGTTATGGGTAAGCCTTTTTTAATAAGCGCTTTGGCAAACTTGGGACCTCTGCCCATCATGTATCCGCCGTCCGCCACAACCACGGTAAACTTATCCTTGGGCAGGTCAAACTTTTCTCTCAGCTGCTCGCGTGAGAGCGTGTTTTTTTCTATGCGCTGTCTGACGCACGGCGTGACAAGGCGCAGGCTTTCCTCTTTAAACTTGTACTTGAGCGCTTTTTTATACGCGAGCGGATTGTCAACAATGAATATTCCGTCGCGCCTGTCCCAAAAGGTGTGCAGCGTGGGGTCGGGGTTGTAGTTGATGATTACCACGTCGGGGTCGATACGCCGCTTGTACTCCACCGCCAAAAGATTGGTGAAGTAGTGGTTGGATATTATTATATTAGGCTTGCGTTTTTTAAGCGCTTCCAAACCCTCCAAAAAGGATTTGTGCGCCATTTGGCGGTGGAAAAACCTAACCAACTTATGCCCGCCCAAAAACGCGATAAACGGAAAAACAAACCTGCCGAAGAACGGAATCTTATTGGTGTTTTGCACCTGCTTTATTAAGAATTTGTTCATCCAGACAAGGTTAGAAAAGCCGTCCTCCGTGAGGATAAAGCTTTTCTGTATATCGTACTTATCGCTGTACCGCATCAGCAGTGCATCATATATACTGTCCATCGAGGAAATATGCCCAAACCCCGATTCGACATAAGTCAGAAGAATTTTCTGTTTCATTATTGCTTTTTTTGTTTAGCGTTACACGCTGAACTTATTCTTGCCTTTATTTAAAATTATAGTCTTGCGGTCGACGTCCCGTCCTATATGCTCGCGCGCGATTATAAGCTCGACCTTGGCGGACGTTCTGTTGTCTATTATTATATCCGCTTTGGTCGGAGTATATTTATACCTTACGTCCAGCTCGCCGCTCATCAGCTTCAGCTCGGCGCGGAAGTCGCCGCCCGCCTTAAAGTCGGGCGTAATCTTTATTTTGCTCGCGCCGTCCTTTACCGAGATTCCGGCAAACAGCTCCAACGCCTCAAATATGACTGCGGACTGATAGCTCTGGCAGTGCGTGCCGTAGCCGTTGAAGTCCTCGCCCAGTGTGGTGCTGCCGTCGTCCGCCGCAACCGAATAACGCGTGTCAAACCTCATCCTTGCCGCGTCGCTTCTATCAAGCATGCAAAGCGCCGTAAGCACCGCCCATTCCATATACGGCGAGGCGGAAACCGTGGCGGAAAGCAGCCTTGCCACCGCGTCCTTGCGGTCGTTAGGCACAAGTCCGCCCAGCACGATAAACGCGTTTGCGCGGTCGTCGTAGCAGTTTTCGCGCGTGGTGTAGCCAAGGCCCTGCCAGCAGCTTTCTATAAACTCCGCAATGTTTGCCATGCGGTCTTCAAAGTCTTCGTCGTAATAATTGTTGCCTACAACTCTGCCGAGCTCCTTCATGAACTTGCACGCGTTATAGTACAGCGCGTTTTCCAGCAGTACCTCGTCCACGTTGTAGAGGTTGTCGTACCAACGATTGGTGCCGTCGCGCGGCGCAACGCCGTGCTCGGTCATGTCCCACTTCATAAGATAGTTGCACATTGTTTCGTAGTGGACGCGGAAAAAATCCAAGTCGGGCACGTTGTTGCGGTACGCGCCGAAAATGCCGTACTCGCTGAGCGCAATAAGCCCGTGCGACGGAATGTCAACCGGCACGTTGCCGGGCACGCAGGACAGGAGCATGTCGTCTTTTGCGTACTCCATTATGTCGTCCAACACCTTTTTTACAAGCGGCGCCGCATTATTGTAAACAAGATACAGCGCGCGTGCCGATATGGACGCGTCGCCCAGCCACATGGTGCGTTCGCGTTCCGGCGTGTCCATCAGCGTGGAGCCCATGCTTAGATGCAGCGTGTTTACCGCCTTATTGAACAGCCTGTCCATACGGTCGCTGTCGCCCTGGAAGGAACACGTAGGCGCGGCGTTAAACCCTATCTCGCGGTAGCCGAGCTTGACTATCTTGACCGAACGCGGCATGGTAAAGTACAGTACGCTTCCCACCATGGGCAGCATGCCGTCGTAAATGTTGAGCGTGGGCTTGGTGGTGTACCTTACCGAATGCGCCTTGTACGTGCTTACCTCGTCGCCGAAGCAGCCCATGCAATCGGTGCGGTCTGTGGTTATGGTGATAACCTCCTGTCCGTTGCCGGCAACCTCCATGTACGGGGTTACGCGCATCTCTTTGGGTAGGGTTATTATATACGTGTCGCCGTCAAACTGATCGGTCACCTTTTTGTACTTGGCAATAACCGGCTGCGGTGAAAACTTTTCCAGCGGCACCGGTCTCTGCGTCAATATGCCCAGGTTGTCGTCGGGATATTCGGCAAGCACGGTAGCCGGCACAAACTGCGAGATGTTGAGCGCCGGGTCGTAAACGTTTTGTATGGGACCCTCGTACGCAGCGTCGTAATTTACGTTGTAGCCGGCATAGCAGCAGTTGGTGCCGCTAGGCACGCGGAACGCCTCGTTCTCGTATACCATAAAGCTTGTGTCGCTGTATATGTTAAGGTCGTTGCATTCAAAGATGAACCCCGCGCGCGGCGAACAAACAAGATCGCGCCCCTCGTTGCCGAAATAACTACAGAACACGACTATAACGTTGTCGCCCTTGGTAAGATAGCTCGCTATGTCAAACTCGTCGTAATACGCTCTTTTTCCGCTGCGGTTCATTCCGCCGTTCCACACCACCGCGTTGCCGTTGACAAACAGATAGTAGTGCGTGTCGCACGCCGCACGGCAAAACGCGCGCTGCGGCGGCTTGTTCTGCCCGAACGAAATCACTCGGCGCATAACCACGTTGGAATTCTTTTTGGTGGCGTCCGCCGACCAAATCCACTTTGACTTTCCGAAAAGTACGGTAGGTTCCTCTTTTTTATCCATAAAATCTCCATACGGCGCCTCTGCCGCTTATATGTCTATGCGACAGTACACCGAATATATTTTACCACAATGAATAATCTTTTGCAACCTTTTCCGCAAAAGTTTTGGTAAAACCGCTTTTTCACAACAAAAATCCCCCTTTTTGCAGGGGGAAGTTTTTGACCGATTGGTTAAACCGAGTTATCAGAACGAAAGCTTGGTCACGTTGTTGATTTTGATAGTGCCCGTCCTGGTGGAGGGGTTGAGCGTAACATTGAGTACGGGGTTTTCCCACGGGCGCTGGAAGTCGAGCGCGCCGGTGGCGGTGTTTGCCTCCTTAAAGCCGCCCGTCGCAAAGCCTGCGGACTGAGCGCATTTTGTATACGAGAACAATGTTGTGCTGTTGTCCCTTCTTATCTTAATCAGATTCATGTAATGATCGTGCAGGTCCTTGAACTTTTCCTGGCGCGACCACACTATCTGATTGAGCTTTATCGGCGAGTTATACGAGTTTTCGTTGCCGAACTTGGTCCTGCCCATTTCTTCGCCCGCAAGCATAAACGCTATGCCCGTGCTCATCATGTACGCCGAGGAGACCAGCTTGCACTTCTTTACGTCGTCCGCTATGGGATCGTCGTAATACAGCGCCGATTCGTTGCCCATCTTTATGCCGCGAATCTGGTCCCAAAGCGTGTAGTTGTCATGCGCACAAGCATACGCGACGCAGCGCGAAGCCAAGCCTACCTGTACGCCCTCCGCGTAGTCGCCTACGCCGCCTTCCATCATTCTGCGCACCTTGTTAAGCGCGCCGGGATTGCCGTTTGCCCAGCCTTGACCGGGATCGTTGTTGCCGCGCAGGCCGTCTCTGCCGCCGTCGTGGAATACCGCGATGCGATCGCGCAACACATCAAACGCTTTTGCGTTGTTAAAGCCGGAGCTGTAAACATTGCGCATCTCTTGCGTGCCGCTGTTGCTTACGTACTTGCCGAGAGTTAAACTGCTTGTGGCGTTGTAACGTTTTGTGTAGGACGCCGCAGTGGACGCGCCGTAGCCGCCCCAAGGCTCGCCGTACATCAGGATGCGCTTGCCGACCTTGCTGTCGAGCTCGTCCCTTATCATATTGAGCGTCCTTATATCGTGCAGACCCATAAGGTCAAAGCGGAAGCCGTCAACGTGGTATTCCTGCGCCCAGTACAGCACGGACTCCACCATGTATTTGCGCATCATTGTGCGCTCGGACGCCGTCTCGTTGCCGCAGCCCGCGCCGTCGGTGAACTTGCCGTTGGAGTCTGTGCGGTGGTAATAGAACGGCACCGTATCCTGCAACGCCTGGCCCGCGGTGTTGTACGTGTGGTTGTACACAACGTCCATAATCACGCCGATGCCGGCGTCGTGAAGCGCCTTAACCATGCGCTTAAACTCGTTGATACGCACCGCGCCGTTAGCGGGGTCGGTGGAATAGCTGCCCTCGGGAATGTTGTAGTTTTGCGGATCGTAGCCCCAGTTGAAGGCGCCGCCGTCCGCGCGCGTTACGTCGTCCTCGGACACCGAGGAAAAGTCGTATACGGGGTTGAGGTGGACGTATGTTATACCCAGCTCTTTAAGATAGTTGACGCCTGTCTTAAGCGTGGGTTTGCCGGGAACGGTCGTGTTCTCTTCGGTAAAGGCAAGGTATTTGCCCTTGTACTTCATGCCGGAATCCGCCGAAGAACTGAAGTCGTTTACCGACACCTCCCATACAATGGGCGTATCTGCCGCGCTGCCTACGACAACGCCGTTTTGACCGACAGTGCCGTTGCCGCGGTTAAACCAAGTGGCGTCCTCCGCCCAGCCTGCGGGATTGGTTGTTGACAGATCGATAACCATGGCGCGCGTGCCGTTGGTGCCGCACGCTTTGGCGTACGGATCCATGGTTTCGGTTTCCACACCGTTGTTGACAACCGTGTAGTTGTAGTACAAGCCGTTGTTGTCGCCGTTCAGCGTGTATTCCCAAACGCCGCCCCACGATCCGCTCTGCGGCATGCGCTTAGTCATCTTATACTTAGAAAGGGTGCCGCCAATCATGCCGTCGTCGTAAACGTTGAGCGTGACCGCCGTTGCAAACGGAGCCCACAGCCTAAACGTTGTGGAGGCCTTGCTGTATATCGCGCCGTACTGTTGATTTTGGGTATCCTCGGTTTCGTACGTTCTGATAAACTCTTCCGTATCAATAAGACCGGACTTGGACACCGATGCGCCTTTGGGCAATGTGCTTAACTTTAGTGTGTAATCCTTGGAAAAGTCCAACTGAAGCTTATCGAACGTGGCCGTGCCGATTGTATTGACGGCGGTAACGGTGATTGCTACGCCGCTTTGAACTTCGCCGTTGTTGTCGAGCAACGTCGCCTTAACCGAATTGGTAAGCGGCGTACTTGTTTCAAACCTTACTTGCGTCTTGCTTGTAAATGATGCGCTTATAATTTTTTCCAATGCCTGAAGTCCCTCCTCGAGATCCGTATAAGCAGCCGTATCCTTGCGGACGTAATAAACGTCGGCGTGGTTGTTTGCGTCAAACGCGTTGCCGAGAGGCACGAACACGTCTACCGTTTCCTTTTCGTATCTGTCCCAAAACGTGCCGGAATTCGCCTTTTGCACGCAAATCAAAAAACCCAATTGCGAACTGCCCTTAAGCGCAGTCACCTGCTTTTCGGTCAAGGGGACTTGAATGGTGTGCGCCTTGTTGTTGCCCTTGCCAAACTTCTCGTTGCTGTCCGCAGTGGCGGATACGGGATATTCCACACCCGAACCGCCCTTGAGCCACACCCATGCGGAAAGCTTGCTGTAGTTTTCCGCCAGGTCGTACACGTGTATGGTTACGCTGCCCTCGGTTTCCGCCACGGCTTTGGGCGCGGGCGCAACGACAAACAGCGATACAAACAGGACTATCAGCGCTATTGCCGCCGCCGCAAGCCCGGTTAAAACTTTATTGCTTCTGCCCGTGTGGGGCGTTACATGCTTTGCTATTTTCATATCTCTCACCTATTAACCCTTTTTGCCGTAAAGCAAGCCGCGGGGAGCCGACTGCGTGCCGGTATTCGCGCTGATTGTCTGCGTGCCCACCTTGAGCGTGCCAAACGTGCCGCTGCCCTTGGTAACGTTGCCGCCCGTCGCGCAGTACGCAACTATGCCGCCCGCTTCCTTGCCGGCCTTGAGATTGTTGATAGTAACCGTGCCGAAGCTGTTGTCTATAACATTGCCGCCGGTGCGGTTGATGGATACAATGCCGGCGGACGAGCCGATATTGGTGCCCGAGCCGGAGATAGTAAGACTTTGTACGTTGTTGCCGCCCACGGTGCCGTAGTTTTCCAGTACGACGCCCGCCATCTCAAACGCAGCCGAGCCGTTAATGGCGTTTGCCTTAATCACACAGTCGGTAACAACGCAGCCGCTGACCGAGCCGAAGTTGTGCGCGACAATGCCTGCCGCCTCGCCGCCCGCAACGGTAAGCTTGGCGCCGGACAGCGTGATGTTTGTCACGGTGCCGTAATTGCGGTACGCGACCATGGCTACCGTAGCGTTTATGGGGTGAACCTCGTCCTGCATTTCGTTGTTGAGATCCACGCCGTCAAACTTGATGTTTTTTACAATGCCGCCCGTCGCGACAAATTCAAACATCGCCCAAAAACCGCTGCTGTAATGCACCGCTATGTTGGAAAGCGTTTTTCCGTTTCCGTCCAGCACGCCGAAAAACGGCTTGCGGATGGTGTACATATTGGAATCGCCGTCAAGCGCGCTTACGGTATTGTAATCTATATCGTTGGCAATCTTGTAGTAATTTTTTGCAGTCGCTTTTTCCTCTGCCGATCTAAGCTCGTAGTAGTCGATTGCGCGCAAATCGAAGGGTGTTTTTATAAGATACGGATCGGCCTCGGTGCCGCTGCCGCTTAAGTACTTAATATCCACCGGCGCCACTTCCGCGCTTTCCACAACGCTTGTCGCCGTCATGACGGGATACACGCCGTAAACAAGATTGCGCGTGTCCATGGCATAGCCGGGCACTGTCACCGTCACCGCGTTAAAATCAAGGTCGACTACCTTATAACCTACCGCGCCGCCTACGTCGTTCCACTTTAGCGTGTCGCCCTCAATGGTGTAATCGCTTATGGGCATGGCGCTTAGTTTTTTTGTAGCTGCATTGTACGACACCACTGTAGCCGCGCTGCTCTTGCCGTCTATCGTTGCGGAAATCTCTATGCGCGATGTTCCGGTAAGACCGCTTACGTTGAACGTGTTGGCGCTTACCGTCTGCGCCGTACCGTTTACCTTAACGGTGTACGACGACGCGCCGGAAACGCTTTTCCATTCAATCACGCCGTTGTTAAAAGAAATAATCTCGGGGCTTAGCAACAGTATACCCTCCAAATTATACGTAATAGTTGTAGGTGTGGAATCGTCATACCCGCTTGCCTTGGCTGTAAAAGAGATAGTTATATATCCCGTGTCCGGGACCACAAAATAACTTAGCTGCTTTAAGTCGATGGATGTATCGTCGATCGTAGTGGCAGTAGTAGACGAGCTGCCGCTTTTGCCTAGGAGCAAACGATACGACGTTGCGTTAGGCACGGCGTCCCATTCCACAACAAGCGAAAACGCCGTTTCGGTAAACTTGACGGTGGATATATCTACCGACGCAAGCTGCGTGGCTGTGCCGCCAGGTCCTCCGCCCGGCTTATCTCCCCCGGGAGTATTGCCTCCGCCGGTTCCGCCCGGGTTCGGCGCCTCTATGCTTCCGCACGCGGCAAACGCAAGCAGCACCATGAGCATTAACGGCAGAAACAATAGCCTGGTAAATTTGAACTTTGTCATCTTTTCCCATCACTTCCTTATTGATTAAGTGGCTTATAGTTTAACACAAAAAAACAAACACTGTCAATAGGTTTGCCGAAAATATATTTAGTATAACCGCAAATCCGAGCGCACAAACTTGAAATTAGGTATTGACAAAAGCCGCAGAATAATGTATTATATAATGTACGAAAATATAATACACGGGAATTAGTATGGCACACAACAAAGACAACAACGCCGATCTCGGCGATCAAATCATAATGGGTACGGCGTCGCCTTACACGTTGGAGGCGGAAATTGTCATTCCCGACAGTCCGACCGAACCCGTAACCGAACCGAGTACGGACGATCAGCCAATCGTCATTTTGGCTAAGCCGTTAAGAGACGCCACCGCCTTTATGTCCGAAGACGAGGACGAAATGGACGATGATCTCGACGACCTCGATGACGAGCCGCAAGTAACTGCGGATGCGCCCAATCCGGACGACCTGCTTGCCGCCATGCTAAACGATCAAGACCCCGTTATTATTCCCGAACAACCGCAAGCTCAACCCGAGCAGACCATAATCATGGGCGAACCCGAACCTCAGCCTCAGAGTGACGATTTGGACGCTCAGCTCGCCGCCATGCTCGGCGAGGATAAGCAAGAGCAAGAAAATTCCGCTAACGACGATCTGGACGCTCAGCTCGCCGCCATGCTTAACGAAACCGAACAGCCCGTTGTTACGCCCGAGCCCGAGCAAACCGAGCAGCCTATAATCATGGGCGAGCCCGAACAGGTAATTACCCCCGAGCCCGAGCAAGCGGAACAGCCTATAATCATGGGCGAACCGGAACAAGTAATTACGCCCGAGCCCGAGCAAGCGGAACAGCCTATTATAATGGCAGAACCGGAACAAGTAATTACGCCCGAGCCCGAGCAAACAGAACAACCCATAATCATGGGCGAGCCCGAACCGACCGTAATTATCCCCGAACAAGTAATCACCCCCGAACCCGAGCAACCGATAGATACACCCGAACAGCCGGTACAGCAAGCCCAGCCCTCGCCGGAGAGCGAAGCCGCACGCGCCATGATGGAGCAAGCGCAGGCTATGATGGAGCAAGCGCGCCGGACGCAGGAAATGATGCAACAGGCGCAGGCCGCGCAAATGCAGGCGCAGCAAGCGGCTATGCTGCAGCAGGAGCAGGCGCGACAGGCGCAGGCACAACACAGCGAGGACAAAGCGGCGGACGCGGCGCGGTCCATGATGCAGCAGGCGCAAGCCATGATGCAGCAGATGCAGGAACAGCAGGCGCAGCTTCAGGCACAGCAGGCTGCACAAGCCGCAGCACAGCAAGCCGCACAAATGCAGGCGCAACAAGCGGCACGTGTAGATAACTCGGAGGCGGAAGCCGCACGCGCCATGATGCAACAGGCGCAACGGATGATGGAGCAGATGCAGGCGCAGCAGGCACAGCTTCAGGCGCAAGCCGCGCAAATGCAGGCGCAACAAGCGACGCAACCCGGCCGCGCGGAAAGCTCGGAATCGGCAGCCGCTCGCGCCATGATGGAACAGGCGCAGCGAATGATGGAGCAGGCGCAGCTTCAAGCGCAGCAGGCACAACAGGCGGCGCAAATCCAGCAGGCGGCGCAAATACATGCGGCGCAACTGCGACAGACGCCCGGCTACGTCAACGATCCGTACGCAATGAAAGAGGTAGACAGGCTCAAAAACGAGCTGGACGGCATGCGCGAGCTGGTGAACAAACTGACATTTGCCATGTCGCAGCAGGCAAACGGAAATCACCAAGCGCCGCAGCCTCAACAACAGCAGTACAATCCCGAGCGCGATCAATACAGACGGCTTGAAACCGAGCTAGACCGCATGCGCCGTGACATTTTGGAAAAGGACCTGCGCGACCGCGAAAAGGAGCTCGAGCGCAAGCAGAAGGAAGCGGAAAACGTGCGCGACATAAGACCGGAAATGATGCAAATGTCCGATCCGCGCGGAGTAATGCCTATGCAGCCGCCCTTCCAAAACGTCGGCGACGAATATATCCCTATTGCCAACGGCGTGTACTACTCCACCAAAGACAGGCAGGTATACGTTATGACCCCTGCGGGCGCTGCAAGCGGCCCGGCGTTGGAGGCGCCCAAGCCGGCGGCAAAGAGACCCGTGGCAAGGCGCCCCGTAAGACCGAGAGGCAGAAGACGCGCACCCTTGCGCCGCCCCGGTCGCCGTCCTAGAAGGTAGCAAATTAAGAATTAAGTATTAAAGGTGACTCAAACCGAGCCACCTTTTTCTTATTTATTATATATTTTTCTTATTTATTATCCAAATTCTTAAATCTATCCTTAATGGCGGCTTCCCGCCCTCACTCTGAACTCTTAACTCTGAACTCTTAATTCCAATAAACTCCGTTATTGTCAAGGGTGTAGCTTGTGGACGCTGCGGACGAAATGCTTGCACCGGTGCTGCCGAGTATCACGACAAGCGCACTGATAGACGTCGGCATTTTTACCGTGGCAAAGTCGGAAACCACCAAGTAGCCGCCGCTTTGCAAGCTGACGGTTGCGCTCTTGCCTACCGAAGAAAAGTTTTGGCACTTTGTCGCTTCACTGCCCATTCCCCCGCTCTTTCCGATGCCGACTACATATCCGCCCGTGTATTTATATCCCTGCTCGGTGTCTATGCTGGAGTCCGAATTTCCGGTAGAGATAATAACGCTCTTGCCGCCGGAAAAGAGAATGCCGGAGTATGACGTTGTGCTGTTGCTGTCCACGCCGTCGCCGCCTGCATACACATACAGCTTGCCGCCGGAAATCGTAATTGCCGTGCCGGACGTCGCCGTGCCGTTGATGCCGTCGTCCGAAGACGTTATGGAAACGTCGCCGCCGGAAATCTCCACCGTTTTGCCCTCTATGCCCTCGTAGCTTCCGACAACGGTCACGTTTCCGCCGCAGATTGTAGCCTTGCCGTCGGCGTGAATCCCGTCGTCGTTGGAGCGCAGGGTGAGCGTTCCGCCAGAAACGGTCACATTGCCCAAGGGTGACTGCCCGTTTTCCAAAGCTACGTCGTTGTTGGCGTGCAGCGCGTCGTCGTATGCGCTTATGGTTATCGTTCCCGCGGAAATGACGATTTGGTTGTCCGATTTTATTCCCTTTGTGGAATAATCGCCCTTGTCGGTGTTGCCGTCATCCATGCCGCCCATTCCGCCTTGATTACCCATGCCGCCGGGACCGCCCATGCCGCCCTGATTGCCGGGACCGCCCATGCCGCCTTGGCTTGACGTTGTGTAATTGGTCCAACTGTAGGAGAGGCTGTTCCCGCGCGATTGCACCGCAATGGTGTCGTAATTGTTGTTTACGGCCATATTGCCCGAGCAACCGACATAGCTTTTGTCCTGACCCTGCTGCTGCGAGCTGTTGTATACGTACAGCTGAACGTAGCTGTATCCGCTCGGTTTGGTGACGGAATAATAGTAATAATTGCCCACCTTGGAATATGAGGAAGAATTGTGCCACACACAATCGGAGTCGTCATTATAGAATTTAAGCGAATACTTATACGAATCGGAGCTGTACCGCACATAGTACACGCTGTCCTCCACCGCCGTGACCTCCTCCGAATACTTTGAATATTTGTCGGTGAAAATCTGAAGTACTACATCCGCTGTGCTTTCGTCTATGACAACGTCGTGCGCGGCGTCTATTCCGTCGCATGCCGCGTAGATAAGCACGTTGCCGCCGGTTACAGTCACGTCGCCGCGCTGATTTCCCTTTTGCGAAACGTCGCTGTCGCGCGTCTTTATGCCGTCGCCGCGGCGCGCGATCAAAACAAGCTCGCCCGATTCTACGGTTACGCTGTCATTGCCTTTGAGCGCATTGTCCATGCAATCCACCTGCAACGACAGATTTTTTACGCTCAGGTCCTTTGTTGTATGAATGCCGTTGTTGTTTACGGACTTGACGGAAAGACTGCCCTTGCCCTGAATAGCCAAATCGCACTTAGCGTACACACTTGAGGATACGGCGTCCTCGTCCGAGGAATCCACCCCGTCACGCAAATCGTAGATATTGTTTTCGCTATCCTTTTTTGCGGAAAGCGTAACCTTGTCGCCGCTCAAAACCGCTATCGGGCATTCGGTGTACGAGCTGATTGAAAATCCGCTCATAGACAATTCTAATTTTTGCTCGTCAACATCTATGACGATGTTCCCGTGCAAGGATCCGCGTATATCATATTCGCTTTTTTCGGCAATATTGCCAAAGGTAATTGTGTTGCCGCTTACGGAATAAGCGTTTTTAGTGCCGCTCACATACGTTATAGTAACAGTCTCCTGCTTGCCGCAATCGGAGCAATTGAAGGTAAGCACTCCGCCGGACTGCGAAGTCAAACCGAAGTCGTGATCTGTCGTGTCGGGCTCGGTCACTTCCACGTCGTTGTCGTCTGGAATCTCCCCTGCTATATCGCCCGGGCCCTGTTCGCCATCCGACGGAGTTTGACCGCCAGGCTTTTTGTCGCCGTCCGATATGCCCGGTCTACCTTGGTCGCCCGGCATTTGCACAGTTTGAGCGCTGCATGCCGCACACGCGGCACACAATGTCACACAACATAACACACTGATAATCTTTTTAAAGCTCATTTCGGTATTCCTCTTTTTAGATATTAAACGGCCAACCTAAAATAAAACATAAAAGCGGTAAAAAACTTTTTTGCAGTTACAGCGTTACCGTAAAAGTGACAATGCCGTTTTCGCCGCGCGCGGATATTTTCCCCTTGTGCGCCGTGACGATAGCCTGCGCCACAGAAAGTCCTATTCCGTGTCCGCCAGTTTCCGAATTTCGGGATTTGTCGTTGCGGTAAAACCGTTCAAACAGCACGCTCAAATCCCCGTCCGATTCCTTTGACGGATTGGAAACGGAAAGCATAATCTTGCCGCCCGACGTTTTAAGCCCGACACGGACGTTGCCGCCGTCGTCCGAATACTTAAGCGCGTTGTCAACCAAGAGTGACACAAGCTGTCTTATAAGACTTTCGTCTCCGCAATAAGAAATATTTTTTTGTATGTCGCTATCAAGCGTAAGTCCGCGCGATACAGCGACTGCCGAAAAAGGTTTTACCGTTTCCTCCACCGCGTCCGAAATAGAAAAATCGGTAGAGTTAAGCGTTTGACTCTGCTCGTCCATTCGTGCAAGAAACACCAGTTTTTCGGTGAGCGAGGACAGCCTTTTTACCTGGTCCTTTATGCTCTGCGTCCACTCGTCCGCCGTTCCCTGCATTTCCAGCACTTCGGCGGCGGCGCCTATTACGGTGAGCGGCGTTTTTATTTCGTGGCTTGCGTCGGTGATGAATCGCTTCTGCTTTTCGTAGCTTTCGGCTATGGGCTTTGTCACTCGACCGGACAGAAAGAACACCGACACAAACACTGCGGCAAACGCCGACAGCCCCACGACAATGCTCACCCACAAAAAGTTGTTAAAGCCGTTAAGCTCCTTTGTGCAATCTACAAATATATACATGGTGCCGCTGCCGTACACCGTGGCGGTGCCGTAACGGTAGTTGTCGTAAAAGCCGCTGTCGGTTTTCTTTTTATACAGCGACAAGGCAATCTTTTCCGCCTGCGCTTGGTTTACGGACGCTATTTGTTCGGTGTTGACCTCCCTCACAGTGCCGCGGTGGTCTATTACTACGGTGAAGTACCGCGTTTCAAACGGCGTTTCCGGCGACATGGGTCGCTGCGGCTTAAACCCTGCGTCACCCTCCGGCGGAGCGCCGCCTTCGTCTCCCTCGCCGTTTCCGCCGAACGTGCCGCCGCCGTCCTTAAGCAGCGATACTATGTGGTCGCCGTTTTCCACAACGTTCGCGTAGTTGACTATGTTGATAATGCCCACTACCAGCACAAGCACGGCAAAAACCGAACACGTCGCGATAATGATAAATTTTTTTCTGAGCCGCTTAATCATGAATGCGCTCCAACGTGTAGCCGATATTCCGCATTGCCTTAATCTGCACCATGTCTGACAGCGCGGCAAGCTTTTTTCGTAGGTACGAGATATACGTCCAAACCACCGTCATTTCCGTATCCGTCTCGTACCCCCAAATTTTTTCCATAAACCGCTCGGCGGAAATAACCTTGCCGGCGTTAAGCATCAGCATCTCCATCATCTGAAACTCTTTGTTGCCCAAGCGGAAAGATCCGCCCTGCGAGGATAATTCAAAGGCGGACCGATTAAGCATAATATCGGCAAACTCAAGCGTATTTACCGCCTCGCCGCTTTTTCGGCGCAGCATTGCGCGGATGCGAGCGAGAAGCTCCTTTGTGTCAAAGGGCTTGCCGAGATAATCGTCCGCGCCGCTGTCCAGCCCCAATACCTTGTCGTCTATTTCGGTTTTGGCGGTAAGCAGCAGTACGGGCAAATTTTTATTTTGCGCGCGGAAGGCTTTAAGCACGCTTATGCCGTCCATTTTGGGCATCATAATATCGAGGATAGCGCCGTCGTAATTTCCGCTCAAAAGATATTCGAGCGCGTCCTGCCCGTTGTACACGGCGTCCACCGAATAGTTGTTGTGCTTTAATATTGTCACCAAAGCGTTGCTTAACGCCCTTTCGTCCTCCGCAAGCAGTAAACGCATATTTTGCTCCTTACGCTTTTCTTGAATTATATAAAACGAGGTTAAAACAAACCTTAAAAAGAATCGCGAATTCTCTTCACTCGCCGCGTATCTCGGCGGTAGGAATAATCCGTCTTACTATATCCAAGTATCTGGACAGCACTATGCTCTGCGGCGAGGTAAGCGTTTTGCTCGGCACGGTGTCGCGCATTACAAACTTTTGCAAGAAGTACTTTTTTGCGCCTATTATCATGCGCGCCGCGCCCTCTATACTGCGTTCGTCAAACAGCTCGGTAACAACCGTCGTGCGAAATTCGTAGTCCTTGCCGCTGTTCATTATTATATCGATGGACTGCTCTATCGGCGCAATGTCAAACCTTTCGGCAGGCAATCCCGCCGTCTCCGCATAACGCTCGGGCGAATTTTTTATGTCCATCGCGACGTAATCGACAAGCCCTGCGTCAATCAGTTCTTTTAATCTATCGGGCAAAAACCCATTGGTGTCCAGCTTGACGGCGTAGCCGAGGTCCTTTATCTTGCCCAAAAACCTACCTAAGTCGGTGTACAGTGTGGGCTCGCCGCCCGTCACGCACACGCCCTCCAGCACGCCGACGCGCTTACGCAAAAACGCGAAAATCTCCGCCTCGTCGTAAAATTCCACGCCGGCGGAGAGCAGCTCGCTGTTATGACAGAACGGGCACTTAAAGTTGCAGCCCGGCACAAACAGCGTGCATGCCGTGTGTTCGGGATAGTCGAGAAGCGTCAGCTTTTGTATTCCGCTTATCTTGATGTATTGCTCCATTGCCTGTTCCTCGATAAGTTTATGTCGTTATTATATCTAATGGAACAAACATTGTCAAGAAACTTGTTCTCCTATAATTTGGGCATGTCTGTAAAGTGCAAAAATGCTTTTAAAAGCGCTAACAATATTTCGGCACCTGCCGCCGCTCTCAAACAATAGCTTACATATATATTAAAATGTATTAATAGCACAATGCATAGAACCATACCTATGACAGTAATAATATTAAACGCGAAAGTAACTACTATTGTTATTTTATTAACTGCACCCCTCAATCCCAACAAAAAAATTTTCTTGTAAAACGGGTAGCTTAGATACGGATATACTTTTTTATTCTTTTTGTAATGCTTACGCCCTTCCGCCTTAATATAATACAAAATTGGCAGAGAAAACATAGCCCATGCTATGGGGAAAACAAACAACACTCCAATCAGTGTACCCTTATCCATAAATTCTCCTTAATGATATATTTCTGCTTTATTTAAATTTTGCAAAAACATACTATGAAAACTTTCACTATCTGCGCTAAATGTTTTTATTGCCTCGGCAACATCCCTGTAGGTTTTAATGCTTAACGAAAGAATATCGCTCTTTAGCTCTATGACATACACGGTAATATATCTTGTAAGCTTACAAGATATTTGCACCGATTGGATATCACTCCAAGACAAAAACTGTTTTTGTTTATGTGCAGTCGGTACAACAATACCGTCATAACTAATCTTACATCTCAATAATTTCGCGGTGATAATGAATCCGGTAATAAATAGGATAGCGACAATGCCAACCGATAAGATTGCCCACAGCGGAAGAGAACCGATAATAAAGCCTATTGTGAGTAATGACATAGCTGTTCCCATTGCGCCAAGAGCATTTAAAAGCGGATTATTTTTAGAAAAATATCTGTAAGTTTTGTTTTTACTCATTATTTTTCCTGTCTTCGTTAGCATCTTTGGATTGGCTATAAGCTTTTTTTATCAATATGCACAATAAGCACACGGCTATTGTTACAATAATGCCGATACACCAATATCCAGCAGCGATTTTTAAATTAAAAACATATTCTGTCGCTATTTTGCCGCTTCCGTATCCGTTTGACACGCCAAGCGTACCGGCTGTATTGGGCTGATAGCCCAAAAGAACACCGACAACGATTGTCAACGTTAGCGAAATTAATGTCATTGCCATTACGAACCATTTGCTTGTGAGAATTTTTGCCATTTTTAACCTCCTATATGGTACAAATAAACAAATGATGTTATAAGTAACAATTAAAGAACAACAGCCAGTAAAGCAAGCAATGCTACAATTATATTGCCTACCCCCATTAAGCCCCATCGGAATTTCATAAAGAAATGTTTAGCCATATATTCCGGTGCTACATAACCGTGATCAGATTTTTCCATACTTTCAACCGTATATTTATTATAAATCATTTTAAAAACTGCCTTAGGGAATAAGACCATAAATAGACCGAAACAAAATAAGGTGGCTGATAGAGCGTACAAAGCCGGCATCCAATCAGCTGCTGAAGTAATAAATCTATCCCCATGAATAAACATTACAGCACTTGCACCTGCAAAGGCACAACATAATAATATAGTAATTAATATTTTAACTGCTTTTTTGAGATTCATAAAAGTGAATTTACTCCGCTAAATTTAAATTTTTAGTTCTAATCTTTTACGCCATATTCTATTGTAATAAACTTAATTCTATCCCACATCTGTTTTAAAGTAAATTTCCCTTTTCGTTTCATATCGAAAAGTTTTAAATCTTCGTCAAACTCTTTTAAAAACGAAAAATGTTCTGAATCATTTGATAATTTAACAGAAATATAATTGATATGAACAGTTGATTTACCATTGTCAATAATGTCTGTTGCTCTTTCAATCACGCAATTTTTATAATGAGCATATTCCTCAATTAGAAATACTGCTTTTACTATTTTACAGTTATTAATTCCATCTATAAATTGTTGATATGATAAAGGTTCCAATATATTACTCCTCTAAATTGAAATTTATATTAATATGAGTACTTAGTATTGTGCTCAAATAAAGCTTGCTTGAGTTTTTTAGACACTAGCAAATCGTCGGTGAAATTTGTTCGGTTGGAATCTAAAACACAAATTTTTTGTTTATAATACAATGATATAATTTGTAAACTTTCAATGGACAAAAGAACATAAAACTTTTGCCTTACCACATTCTTTGCTTGCTTGCCTTTCAAATACTCTGTGTCGAAGAGTAAATAATATGATATGTATATTGATCTGCCTCCTATGGGATAAGCAGTAATTCTAATGTCTTCCCATTTTATTTCTTTCTTTCCGCATCTCACAACTTTGTCATTATATAGTATCGGGGTAAAATATCCTATGAATGCCATTGAAATAAAAAATAGTGCGAGAACCCCAACTAATACCCAACCATAAAATTTGTCAGGTTCTATACAACTACAAACAACAGATACAATTAAGAGTATCGAAAAAAGAATAATGGTGGAAATGGTAACTTTGTTTTTAAACTTAAATAATCTTTTCATTTACTTCACCATAAATTATTGTTTATCGCTAATGCATGCTTGTCCTACGAAACAACCGAAGGTTATTCCGAACAAGCGCGACAACGCGCCGTGAATAATCTCACTCTTAACTCTGAACTCATTCTGCATTCTTAATTCTGCATTAGAATATTCGGGTCTTTAATCATGGGAAAGCGGAAAAGTGAGGTGCCGTCCAAGTTGACCTTGTTCATATCCACCGCGCTTATCTGTCGGTTGTCGTAGCTTGTGTAATATAACACGCCCTTTGTAACGTCAAAACAAGTAGTGTAAATGGTTACTTCGCAGTGCCCGTTGTCCATAACGCAACAGCCGCGCGTCTGGTCCACCGCACCCAGTATGTGAAAGAACTGACTGACGCTTTGCTCGCAGTTGTCGTAAACAGGCGAATTGAGCGCGGTAAACGCCGCGCGCACAAACCGCGAGGAGGAAGACAAATCGCCCGGCAAGCCCAACGCGCCCATGCCGCGGCTGTACTTGTCAAAGCTTATCTTGTCGGAAAAGCCCGCCTTAGGCGGCTTGGGGCTTAGGCTCATGTAGTTATTAAGCCCAAACAGCTGCACGGGAAATGGCGGATTGTTGGTAAGTACGCCGACGTGATTATCATACACGTGCATGCCGCTATTGTCGCATTCCACAACTATCGCCTCGTCCTTGTCCGCAATCATCCAGTGCAACTCGGACGCAGGCAATTGCTCGTTAAACGGCACGTTTGTTATATTGATGCGGTCAAGCAATTTTTTTGCGTCCTCCACCGTCGCGCATTGGCACAAAATCCACGGGATAAACTCGAAGGTGGCAATGTTGTCCTTGCCGCACACCGAATTCCCGAACTTGGCGTTGCCAACAAAGTTAAGCCCCGCCATGGCAAGCCCTTTGTCGTTGCATGCGTCGTAGTACAGCGGAAACCCGTCCACAACGTACGCCACGCCCATGATTGCGTTGTGCGCAGGGACGGCGCCCATTTCCTTAAAGCACAGCTTGCGCCTACGCGGCGTTATTACAATCTCCTCCTTGTACGAACAGTCATTGTCGAGCGTGCGCCCGAAATAAAAATCGTTTGAATTATACTTTAATGCAGTGCACATACGCCAGCTCCCTTTTGGTTATTTTTTCGCAACACTATTTATTTATGCCACTTTGCTTATAAATGCGCAAAGACAAGCCGCAAAATATTGGGGCTTGTCTTTGCAAAACGGTATTCTTATTTAAGGTTCTTCCGATGCGCCGGGCGCCGCAGGAATGAATATGGAAATGCTGTCGCCTGCCACAACGTCGGGAAGCTCGCCGTTCCACTTGGCAAGGTATTCAAGGTATTTCAGATATTCCGCTATTACGGCTATTTCCGCTTCGCTCTTGCCGTCGAAGTTAATCTCGTATTCGTCGCCGTCCTCGCTTTCGCCCACCTTGACTATCTCGAACCCGAGCATACGCGCCACTTCCAAAGATTTTAGCTTGGTCGCCCTTGCTTCAGCTTTGGCTATTGCTATCTGCGCCTTAGCGTCGCCCTCGGCGGCTGCTATCCTCGCTTCCGCGGCAAGCTTGGCTACCGCAAGCTCCGCCTCCGCCTGAATGCGCGCTACGTTTGCCTTGGCCTCCGCCTCTATCTTTGCCTTTTCCGCCTCGTACTGCGCCTTGAGCTGTTCCTGCTCGGCAATCATCTTTTGCTCGACGGTCTGCTCAAACGCGTCCGAAAAATCTATGTTGGTAAGCACGGCGGTGTTGATTGATACATAATAGCTTTCCGAAATCGCGCCCTTAATCGTCTGTTCTACCTGAGGCGAAATGGACGCGCGCGTTTCTATAATCTCCATAGCCGAATAGCTGGACAGCACGGACTTTGTGCGCTCAATCGACACGCTGCTGATTTTGGCGGACAAAGCTTCGAGCGAGCCGTATGTTGTGGCTATCTGCTTGACCTTGCCTGTGTCAATCTGATACTGCACCGTCATGGTAAGATCCATGGTCTGCGCGTCCTTGCTGTACGCATTGTCGCGAATGTCCAGCGTCTGCACCTTGGCGTCGTAAATGTCGTACTTTTCTGTGATCCAAAAATCAAAGTACGTGCCCGCGGTGCGAACGTCGCGTATCTCGCCCAAATGCTTGACAACCGCTATCTCGCCTGCGTCCACAGTGTGAAAGCTGCCGGGGATAAAAAACAGCAGAAGCGCAAACAGCGCACCCACGCCCAAGCCTACCCAGCGCGCGATTTTCCAGAACGGTTTTACGTCCCCGTCACGCACCATTGTTTTGCCGCCGGCGCGCACCAACTTGCCCGTCTTTTTTGTGGCGATACAAAATACAACCGCGCCCGCCGCCATAAGCGCCGCAAACAAAATCCCTAAAGTTACTCCGATTACCATAGCTACTGATTCTCCTTTTCGGTAAATTCGGCAGTTTCCGTTGCCGATTGAATATAGGTTACCACAGATTTTTGTACTTTTCAATACGATTTGACAGTATTTTTTACAATAATATTGTATTTTTTACAAGTTAAGGGAAAAGAAAAATGACCGACTTAATTCGCCGGTCATTCTGCATTCTTAATTCTTAATTATTATGCTCTCTCCCGTCATTTCCGCGGGCTTGGCTACGCCCATGATGTCGAGCAGGGTGGGCGCTACGTCGCACAACGCCTTTCCGTCCTTTAGCTTGGCGCCTATATACTTGTCGCCGGCTATTACAAGCGGAACTACGTTTGTTGTGTGCGAGGTGCAAGGCGAACCGCCCTCAAACTGCATTACCTCGGCGTTGCCGTGATCGGCGGTGACAATGGCGGTGCCGCCGGTTTTCCACACAGCCTCCACAACACGCTTTAAGCAGCAGTCCACCGCCTCAACGGCCTTGACCGCGGCATTGAACACACCGGTGTGACCCACCATGTCGCAGTTGGCAAAGTTGAGTATAAGTACGTCCTTGCCGCTTTCTATCTGCTCCACCGCCTTATCCGCAACCTCGTATGCGCTCATCTCGGGCTGAAGGTCGTAGGTGGCCACCTTGGGACTGGCAACAAGCACGCGCGTTTCATTGTCGTTCGGTTTTTCCACGCCGCCGTTAAAGAAGAAGGTTACGTGCGCGTACTTTTCGGTTTCCGCAACACGCGCCTGCGTCATGCCCTTGGCGGCAAGATACTCGCCCAAAGTGTTCTTTAGATGGCGCGGCGGAAACGCCGTCAAAATATTCTTTAGCGTAACGTCGTACTGCGTCATGCCCACGTACGTAATTTTTTTGTATCCGCCCATGCGCTCGAAGCAGTCGAATTCCGGCTCGGTGATAGCGCGCGAAATCTGCCTTGCGCGGTCGGCGCGGAAGTTAAAGAATATCATGCCGTCGCCGGCATTGATGCCCTTGTAGTCGCCTATTATGACAGGCTCGACAAACTCGTCCATTGTGCCGGACGCATAGCTTGCCGCAATGGCGGAATCGGGCGAGGAATACCGTTTACCTGCGCCTGCGAACACCGCGTTGTAGCCGCGCGCCACGCGTTCCCAGCGGTTATCCCTATCCATATAATAATATCTGCCGACAATGGTCGCAATTTTTCCCAAGCCGATTTCTTTAATCTTTTCCTCGAGTTCGTTAATGAACGCCCTGCCGGAATCGGGCGGAACGTCTCTGCCGTCGGTTATGCAGTGCACATACAGCTTTTTTACGCCGCGCTTTTTGCAGAGCTCGAGCAGCGCGTAAAGGTGCGTGTTCATGCTGTGCACGCCGCCGTTAGAAAGCAGCCCCACCAAATGCATTGCCGCGCCCTCTCTATTGTTTACGGCGTCTATTGCGGCGGCAAAGGCGGCGTTGCCTTCAAACGAGCCGTCCTTTATAGCGTCGTCAATGGTGGTGATATCTTGATACACCACGCGCCCGGCGCCTAGGTTGAGATGTCCGACCTCGCTGTTGCCCATCTGCCCCTCGGGAAGTCCGACCGCATACCCGGACGCGTTGATAAACGTGTGCGGATACTTGCTCATAAGCATATCGATAAACGGCTTTTTCGCCTTTTTTACGGCGTTGCCGTAATCGTCGGGATTGTAGCCGAAGCCGTCCAAAATAATTAGTGCGTTCATTATATTAACCTCTTGTTAATTTAATTGTGAGCTGTGTAAAAATTGTTGCTGTGTTTATTTTATTTTGCGTGATTGATAATATATGCAAAGTCGTCGGGTTTTAGGCTGGCGCCGCCGATAAGTCCGCCGTCTATCTGCTCCTGCGCCATGAGCCCTTCAACGTTTTTGGCGTTCATGCTGCCGCCGTACTGAATGCGCATGCCGTCCGCTATTTTTTCGCCGTACAGCTCTTTTACGACCGAGCGAATATAGCCGATTGTCTCGTTTGCCTGCTCGTCGGTGGCGGTCTTGCCCGTGCCTATAGCCCACACCGGCTCGTACGCAATAACGACCTTGGCGGCGTCCTCCGCACTTATACCGTCAAACGCGCCGACTACCTGCGTGCGGCACACCTTGTCAGTAAGTCCGCCCTCGCGCTCATTAAGCATCTCGCCGACGCACACGATGGGCTTTAAGCCGTTTTTAAGCGCCTGAACAAGCCTTGCGTTGACGGTCTTGTCCGTCTCGCCAAAGTACTGGCGGCGCTCGCTGTGTCCTATGATAACGTATTTTGCGCCGGCCTCAAGCAGCATAGCCGCGGAAATCTCGCCGGTAAACGCGCCGCTGTCCGCCCACGC
>JAFLVH010000013.1 GCA_022508365.1 Clostridiales bacterium
TGCCGCCGCCCAATATATATTCGGCATCGACCGACATCTTGCGGTGATACTCTGTATATATCGGCTCCAGCGCCGACATGTCGCCCGCTTTTAAGCGCGCAAGCAATGTGTTGAACTTTTGTTCATTCATTTGTTAAAACAGAAGAGTGCATAATTTAAAAAATCCGCTGAGCGGATTTTTTATGCTGCGTCCTTGATTACCTTGGGCGGAGCGGAATTTTTTATTGTGTCCGCGGTGACGATTATCTTTTTTATCGTCTTGTCGGACGGTACCTTGTACATGATGTCGAGCATGGCGTTTTCCACAATGGTGCGCAGTCCCCTTGCGCCTGTGTGGAGGGCTATCGCCTTATCGGCTATTGCGGTGAGCGCGCTATCGTCAAACTCCAGTTGCACTCCGTCCAAGTCCAATAGCTTAACGTACTGCTTGACTATGGCGTTTTTGGGCTCTGTCAGCACGCGCACCAAATCCTCGGACTTGAGGTCCTTTAATGCGACGGTCACAGGTACGCGTCCTACAAGCTCGGGGATAAGCCCGAATTTAATCAAGTCTTGCGGCTGGACCTGCGGCAACATTGCGTCCGGGTCGGTCGCCTCGCTGTGAAGCACGCCGCCAAAGCCTATACGCGATTTTCCCAGTCTGTCCGCGACAATCTTGTCCAGTCCCACAAACGCACCGCCGAGTATAAACAACACGTTGGTCGTGTCCATGTGGATGAATTCCTGCTGCGGATGCTTTCTTCCGCCGTTGGGAGGAATGCTGGATATAGTGCTTTCTATTATCTTGAGCAAGGACTGCTGAACGCCCTCGCCCGACACGTCGCGCGTGATCGATACATTTTCGCTCTTACGCGCAATCTTGTCAACCTCGTCTATATAGATTATTCCGCGTTCCGCGGCCTGTACGTCAAAGTCGGCGTTTTTAATCAGCCGTAAAAGAATGTTTTCCACGTCCTCGCCCACGTAGCCCGCCTCGGTAAGCGTGGTGGCATCCACCATGGCAAACGGGACCTTTAGGATTTTCGACAGAGTTTGAGCGAGCAAGGTCTTGCCGCAGCCCGACGGACCGAACATTAAAATATTGCTCTTGTTAAGCTCCACACCGTCGCCGATATTTCGCTCGGCTGCTGTGCGCTCCTCGTCGCGGTTTTTGCTCTTTTGTGTGTTTCTTAAGTTGTAATTGACGCGCTTATAGTGATTGTACACGGCAACCGACAAAACGCGCTTTGCCTCGTCCTGACCGATGATATACTTGTCAAGCTCCGCCTTTAACTGTTCGGGCGGCAAAAGCGCTACGCTGTCCGGTGTGGACGTAGTGGTCTCCGCCAGCTGATCGCGGCAGATTGCCACACACTCCTCACAGATGTACACGTTGTCGCTGGGCGCGGCGATCAAATGCTCGACCTTGGACTCCGGTCTGCCGCAAAACGAGCAGCAAGGTTCGTCATTATTCATGTTGTTCTTTTTTGCCATTTATTATATGAACCTCCTCATTTTACTTTTGTGGCAGTTGTCTGTTGTAAAATGCGGTTAAGGGCGTTTTTCCACTATGCCGTCGATAAGACCGTATGCTTTGGCCTCCTCGGCAAACATATAATTATCCCTGTCCACGTCGCGCTCTATCTTTTCAAGCGGCTGATTGCAGTTTTTCGCCAGAATCATGTTCATGCGCTTTTTTACGCGCAGAATGTGCTGCGCGGTGATGGCGATGTCGCTCGCCTGGCCCTGCGCACCGCCCGAAGGCTGGTGAATCATTATCTCGCTGTTGGGCAGCGCGTACCGCTTGCCCTTGGCGCCGCTGGACAGCAAAAACGCGCCCATGCTTGCCGCCATGCCCACGCAGATGGTTTCCACGTCGCACTTTATATAGTTCATGGTGTCGTAAATCGCCATGCCGGCAGTCACAGAGCCGCCCGGGCTGTTAATATAAAGCGTTATGTCCTTGTCCTCGCCCTTGCTCTCCAGATACAATAATTGAGCTACCACAAGATCGGCGGTGACGTCTGTGACCTCGCCCGTCAAAAATATGACGCGGTCCTCGAGTAGGCGCGAAAATATGTCGTAAGAGCGTTCGCCGCGGTTGGTCTGTTCTACAACCATGGGCACAAGATCGTTAGTAATAAATTTCAACTTGTTCATATCCTCTCCGTTATTATCGTACTTTATTCGTCTTTATTATCTTCGGCTTTTTTTGTTGTCGTCTTTTTTGCGGGAGCCTTTTTGGCTGCCGGTTTCTTTTCCTTGGGCTGCTCTTCGGACTCCGCTTGCTCAAGCACAAACTCGTTGCTTGTAAGGAGCAAATCGAAGAACTTGTCGGTCATCATATCGTTGTAGGCGTAATCCTCCACCGTGCCGCCGTTGTGATGTACGGCATGCTCCAGCTCGGCACGCACCGCAGGGTCGCGAAGCTTCTGCTTGACCTCCTCATCGGAAACCTCTATGCCCTCCGCCTTGATTATGGCGCGCATGACCTGGCGCATCTTTATGTTGCGTGCGGCAGGCTCGCGGCGCTCCTCGCGGAACTGCTCAACGGACGAATTGCTGTACTTAAGATAATCCTCGGGGTTCATGCCGTACGCCGCCATCTGCTGTTCGAACTCGTGGTACATTCTGTCCACTTCCGCCTTGACGATGGGCTCGGGAACGTCGCACTCGGCGTTTTCCGTGACCTTGCGCATTACCGCGTCGATGCGGTCGTTGCGCTGACGCGCTTCGGCGTTTGCTTCAAGCGTGGATCTGACGCCTGCGCGGTACTCCTCCACAGACTCGTATCTGCCGCGTTCTTTAACCCACTCTTCGGTGAGCTCGGGTACTTCCTCAACAAGCACGTCTTGCACCGTCACATGGAAAACGGCGTCCTTGCCCTTGAGGTTTTCCGCGTGATAGTCCTCGGGGAATTTGACCTTGACGTCGCGCTCCTCGCCCTTGCCGGCTCCGATAAGCCCGTCCTCAAAGCCGGGAATAAACGTGTTGCTGCCAAGCTTAAGCTCGTACTTTTGACCCTTTCCGCCTTCAAACTCCACACCGTCTACAGTACCCACGTAATCGATTACGGTGATGTTGCCGTTTTCCGCAGGCTTGTCCGTAGGGACGCTCCTCGCGCTTTGGCTGAGCTCTGCCTTGATGCGTTTTTCCACGTCTTCATCGGTTACATTATACTCAATCTTAGGCAATTTAATACCTTTATATTCTCCGAGCTTTACTTCGGGATAGAGCGTGACCTTAATTGTAAACGCAAACGCCTCGCCCTCCTCCGCTTTGTCAAACGACACGTCGGGCTGTCCGAACACCTCAAGTTCGGGGTGAAGATTAAGCTGTTCGCGGTACACGCGGTTTATGCAAAGATCGACCGCGGCATCAAAGAATACGCCCGGGCCGTAGTGCATCTCTATAAACTTGCGCGGCGCCTTGCCGGGACGGAAGCCCGCCACCTTGTATCTGCCCTTGGTGCGGTTGTACGCATTGTCGAGCTCCGCCTCCCATTCCTCGGGCGTGAGCGCTATCTTAAACGATGCCTCGTTTTTTTCTTTTTGGAAATTTGACTTCATATGTTCCTCCGAATTAAATATAACCATACTATTTTATCACTGTCAATAACAAATGTCAAACGAATTCGGAATTATGAATTCGGAATTCGGAATTCTTTCCTTTACAAAACATCATTTTCGTGCTAAACTATTGTCATGCCTAAAGACGCGCTTACAATTTACCGCGCCGCAGAGGAGCTTGACATCCTTGTCGGCGGCAAAGTGGACAAGGTGACGATGCCCAACGCCGACACTGTCATTTTGCTGTTCCATACAAAAAACGGAAATCATAGGCTACTGCTCTCCTGCAATCCGTCGCTGCCGCGCGCGCACATAACCAAGCTCAATTACAAAAGTCCCGAAACCGCTACAGGCACGCTTATGTACTTTCGCAAGCGGCTGTCGGGCGCCGTGCTGACCGAGATACAAAAGGACAAGTGCGAGCGCATGGTAGGCTTTGTCTTTTCGGCGCTTAATGAGCTTCGCGAACCTGTAAAGTACAGCCTGATTGCAGAGCTTACAGGCAAATGCGCCAACATAGTTTTTGTAGAACAGGACGGCGTGATAGGCAATTCTTTACGCAGGATCTCCGCCGAGGCGGACGGTAAACGCGCCGTTTTTGCCGGGCTACAGTACCGCCCTCCCAACCCTACCGGCAGGGTCGGAGTATTTGATGAAACCGAGCTTATCGCCCGTGTAATCGATTGTAGCGGCATGTCGGCACGCGCAGCCGTAAACAAATGCGTCGCAGGGCTTGCGGTATCCACCGTGGACGAGGTTTTTTTTAGGCTGGGCACAAGCGAAGTCCCGCCCTCCGAAAATGCCGTAAAAAGCTTTTGCGAAACGGCGCGAAATTTATACGCCACCACAATGTCCCCTGCCGTAGTTTTTGACGAAAGCGGAAAACCCGTGGACTATTTTATAGAGCCGTACAAGACAATCGGCGGCAATGTAAAAATATTCCCCACGCTCAACGAGGCTATGGACGAATATTACTCGGCGCTGTTTAAAGCGGCTGACTTCAGTGCTTATGTAAAGCCGCTTCGCTCCGCCGTAAAAAACGCCACTGCTAAAAACAAGAAGCGGCTGTCAGATGCGCTTATTAAGATTGCGGAAAGCGAGCGCGCGGACGAGGAGCGCATACTAGGCGATCTTATAACTGCAAACATTTACAGGATTAAGCGCGGCGACAAATCTGTTACCGTTGACAACTTTTACGACGAAAACGGCGGACAAATCACGATAGAGCTTGACGTAACCAAAAACGCACAGCAAAACGCCGCCGCGCACTACAAAGCATACAACAAAAAGAAAAAAGCCGCCGTGTACGCCGCGGAGGCAAAAAAAGTCGCCGAGGACGCGCTTGATACGCTAACACGCATTTCGGTGGAAATCGATATTTGTACGGACAAGCCGGAGCTTGACGAAATCCGCGCCGAGCTGATTTCACTTGGAATTCTCAAGCCTGACAAAAAGCGCAAAAAGGAAAAGCCGATTGAATCCAAGCCGCTGTGCTTTGATATAGAGGGCGCAGTATTGCTTGTCGGCAAAAACCGCGCACAAAACGATCGCGTTACTAAGTCCGCCGCCAGGAACGACACCTGGCTGCACGTAAAGAGCGCACACGGCAGCCATGCGGTGCTAAAGACCCCGTCACCCACCGACAGTCAGCTGACAAAGGCCGCCGAGATCTGCGCATATTACAGTCAAGCACGCAACAGCCAAAACGTAGCCGTGGATTACACGCTTATTAAATACGTGTTTACCCACGGCGGCGGCAAAGTGGATTACAAAGAATATAAGACGGTTTTCGTTAATCCCAAGAATTAACGTAAGATTGGACTAACTGATAAACAGCTTGTACAAAGCCACGGATACAGCCACAGACAGATTTAGGCTGTCCACCTTGTTCGACTGTTCTATGCGAACCGGGCAGTATTTACCGTAGCTTTCGGGTAATCCCGTCGCCTCGTTGCCGAACACCAACGAGTATTTTTTGCTCGCGTCAAAAACGGTTTTACTAAACGGGCTGCCGCTTAGCATAAACGGCATAACTGTTCTGTCGTTGTACTTATTTAGGTATTCTTCAAAGCTGTCAAAATGCTCTATGTTTATATTGAACAGTGCGCCCATGCTCGCGCGGACGGTTTTTGGATCGAAGCTGTCCACTGCCGGACGGATAATAACAAGGTCGGCGCAATCGAACGCCGCAACGTCGCGTATTATCGTGCCGAGGTTGCCGCTGTTGGAGGGATTTACAAGCACTACGTGATGCCTGTCATTTTGCGCATTACCGACAAACTTATTAAACTCGCCTATTACGTAACAATTCTCTTTTGGGCTTAAAATATTAAACGCCTTTTCGCCTTCGATAACAGGAATACCTATCTCCCTTGCCCTATCCGTCACCGCGGTTACGTCCGATTTGGGCGAAACGTAAACGCACCGCGCCAAATCCGGTCTGCGGTTAAGTAGCTCCATCGTTACGGTGGCGCCGAGTGCGTAAGATATTTCGTCCGTTTTTTTGTATTTTTTTACTGACATATACAGGTAGTTTCGTTTTAGATAATTATAATTTCTCTTCTTTCTTCTTGCCGAAATTTTTAAGCTCTTGTTTCAGATATTTTTCGTTGACAAAATAAGTATTTTTTGCGGCGCCGGTAGCCATCAATCCATTTTTTGATACAGTAAATATCGTTGTCCATGTATGAAAACTGAAGCTTGAAGAATAACTTCCGTCTATCGAATCGTAAAAACACATTACGGCGCTTTTATCCTTGTCAACATATGTATATTTAAATTTAAGAGTGTAATTTTCCGACAAACTTACTCCTCGGTAATAGTAGCGATAAACGCCTGTGTTGTTTTTGTAAAATATAACATACGATTGCTCGTCACTTTCCCTGCCCGCATCGGAAGTCGCTATATATTTGGTATTAAGTGCAAGCTCATCGTAGTCGTCGCTGCATGAGGTAAGAGCAAATGCTGAAATCACCAGGCACAACGCCAAAATCATTGCCAAAACTTTTCTTTTCATCTTTTTTCTCCTTTTAGTAAAAAATAAAAACCGCGCAATATGCGCGGCATTATATACTTATTTACGCTACAATCGACCAGACCATGCCGAATACGGAAAGCGCGAACAGCACGCCCATGATGGCTACGTTTATTATTGCCGCCTTGTACGCGGGGTCGCGGTGATTAATTTGCTTGCTGAACAGCGTAAGACAGCAGCGCGCAACGGACGCCCCGGAGCCCACCATATATACGATAAAGCCGGCAAGCAGTACGCCGTCCAGATTGAACAATCCGACGATCAAAAGCACCATACCTATAAGCATGAGAATATCGCATACCTGGCGCAAGCCGAACGGAGTGAAGTATCTTACAAAAACGTTTTGTTTTTTCTTAACAGCCATGATAATTTCCTTTATCTACAATTTTTTAAAATAACGCTATCAATGTGGACACAAGACCGAATACGATAAGCACCGTAAAGATAATCCATACAATAAACCAGCTTTGGCTCTTGTAGCGAGCGTGGCGGTAAGAAAGGATGACGGGAATAAACATTGCAAGCGTAAAGCAAATGCTTTTTATCCAGTTAAACAGCGCCTCCGAATGCGTAAAACCGATATAGTGGCACACCGCGCCGACCGCCATAGCTATGCCGATAATGATTATCAGCCAAAAGGCAAACTTATTGAGCGTAATGCGCGTGCCGCCGCCGGAAGTTGACCGCGTTGTCGTCCTTTTTGTGGTCTTCTTTGCCATAATTATAACCTCTATCTGTTATTTTAAACCTTTTGAGCCGGGTTTAACAGCCGCAGTGCCTGCCTTGCACATGGGGCATTCCTCGGGATTATACGTCTTGACGTCGATTTGGAGCAGCGATTCGTTGGGAACGCCGAAGTCCACCTTGCCGCCGCTGCGGTCAACTACTTCCGCAACAGCAACAACCGTGCTGCCCATTTTGGTAATAAGATCGATAACCTCTTTTACCGAGCCGCCCGTTGTAACAACGTTTTCCGCAACGATTACCCTGCTGCCAGGCTTTAACTCGAAGCCGCGACGGAGTGCAAAGTTACCGTCCTTTTCTCGTTCCGCAAACATATTGGGGATTCCAAGCTGCTTGCCGAGTTCATAACCGAATATGATTGCACCCACCGCGGGCGATACCACAACGTCTGCGTTGTACTTTTTTACCTTGTCCGCCGCCATCTCGCAGAGCTTGCTCGCGATATCGCCGTGCTCAAAAAGCTTGGCGCACTGCATATAAGTATCGGAATGCAAGCCGGACGTCAAAATGAAGTGTCCGTGCAAAACTGCGCCCGACTGCTCGAATAATTGCATTACGTTGTCAGTCAATTTGTATCCCTCCGACAAGAGTTTGTACATTGTTTATATTATCACTTTCGCAAAGTTTTGTCAACTCATTTAATATGTTAATAGCGGCGTTGGGCTCGAAAATATTTGCCGTGCCCACCTGCACCGCCGAAGAGCCGCACAGCATAAATTCCGCCGCATCCTTGCCGCTCATTATACCGCCCATGCCGATAATGGGGATTGTGACTGCCTTGTAGCATTCGTACACCATGCGGAGCGCAATGGGCTTGACCGCAGGCCCGGAGAGTCCACCTGTCACCGCCTTTAAAATCGGACGGCGCGTTTTATAGTCAACCGCCATTGCCGCAACGGTGTTGATTAGGCTAATCGCGTCCGCACCGGCGTTTTGCGCCGCAAGCGCGTTTTTTGCTATGTCGGATACATTGGGCGTCAGCTTGACAATAAGCGGTTTGCGGCATACCTTGCGCACAGCGCCGACTATATGCCCCACGCCTTCCGGATCGACGCCGAACGCCATTCCGCCCTTTTTGACGTTTGGACAGGAAATATTAAGCTCTATCATGTCCACGTTGGTTTCGCTCAATATCTCGACAATGCGCACATAATCGCTTTCGCATGCGCCTGCGGCGTTGGCAATGACCACCGCGCCCGTTTCCTTCATAAAAGGCAGTTCGTTTTGGATAAAGTAATGCACGCCCGGGTTTTGGAGCCCCACGCTGTTGAGCATGCCGGACGGCGTTTCCGCTATCCTGACCGGCTGATTGCCCTGCCTCGGCTCAAGCGTAAGACCCTTAGAGCATATGCCGCCCAAAAGCCCTACGTCGTAAAAGTTGTTGTATTCCCTTCCGAATCCGAACGTGCCGGACGCGGTTATTATAGGGTTTTTAAACTCAACGCCGCAGATAACCGTTTTCATGTTCATAGCACAATATCCTCCAACGGAAATACAGGACCGTCCGCACACGCGCGAAGCAGCTTTTCCTTGCCGTCCTGCATAATTTTTACAGAACACACAAGGCACGCGCCCACGCCGCAGCCCATGCGCTGTTCCATGCTGGCAAAGCCTATTACGCCCAGCTTTTTGCAATACTGCTTTGCCGTCCGCATCATACCGGGCGCGCCGCACACATACAGTACTTCCGGCGCGATTTCGGTAAGTAAGTCGGTAGGAAAGCCGTGATAGCCATGGCTGCCGTCATCAGTGCAGTAGCACACGCGCTTACACACTTTGTCAAAGTCGTTTTTGTACGCTCCGACTGCCTCGCGGTTTCTAAAGCCCAATAGCGCCGTCACGTTAAGCGACGGGTTGTCCGCGGCGATCTTAAGTAGCGGAGCACAGCCCGTGCCGCCGCCGAGGATAGCTATATTGGTCTTGTCCGGCAGAATGGGAAAGCCGTTTCCAAGCGGTAAAACAGCGTCGAATCTGTCCCCCGCCTTTTGCGACAGAAACGCGTGCGTGCCTTCGCCCACGTCCGCTATGATAAACGTAATCGTATTCTTTGTGTTGTTGTATACGCATATGGGACGGCGCAGGTTTTTTCCCGGCACCTTTAAATGCGCAAACTGTCCCGCGGCAATGTGCGGAAGCGGACTGTCGCTTTCCGCCTCCACCCTATAAAGAGTATCAAAGCGCTCTATGGATTTTATTGTAAGCTGAGATATGATAGGTTTCATTGGTTTGTCCTTAAAAATACTTTAGTTTCGCGTTACTTGCCAATCACAGAAGCGAGATCCTGTTGCATGGCAATCGCCGCCTCGCGCGCCGCCTTGCAATAAGTAAGTCCCTTGTACTTGTCGGTCTTGTACGCGGCGATTATTCCGCGTGAGTTGTTGACAATTGCGCCTCTGCCGTTTTCGTCAAATGACGCCGCGGCGTCCTTGCCCTTTCCGCCCTGCGCGCCGTAGCCCGGCACGAGGAAGAACACCGACTTTAACGCCTGCCGCAAAAATCTTGCCTCGTCGGGATTTGTTGCGCCCACGACGGCGCCCACCGCGCTGTAACCGTACTTTCCTATTGTGGGCGTTCCCCACTCGGCTATAAGCTCGCCCACGCGCATATACAGCGGCTTGCCGTCCTTGTCCTCTACGTTTTGCAGCTGTGCCGCCGACGGATTGGACATGCGCGCAAGCACAAATATGCCCTTGCCGTCACTTTCGCACACGTCGGTAAACGGCTTTATTCCGTCATAGCCGGGATAGGGATTGACGGTGATATAATCGTAATTGTCGTTCTTTAGGTATGCCGCGGCGTACGCCTCCGCAGTACTGCCTATATCGTTGCGCTTGACGTCCGCCATGACGATTAGCCCACTCTTTTTGGCGTACTCGGCTGTCTGCTCCATGACGCGAACGCCGTGGTAAGAGAACATTTCGTAAAACGCAGACTGAATTTTTACCGCCGGGACGATATCCTTAATTTCGTCTATTATGCGGCAGTTAAACTCTAATATCGCCTGTGACGTGCTCTCATGACTTGTGGCAGACTTTTTCAGCTCGTCGGGCAGATACTCTATCCGCGGATCCAGCCCTACAACGGTCGGGTTTTTAAGCGCTTCTATTCTTTCAATAAGCGCATCGGTAATGTTTTTCACAGTTTAATTTCTCCTTTTGCAATAACCTGTATAATTTTGCCTTTTACAGTCCAACCGTCAAACAGCGAGTTTTTGCTCTTGGACCTAAGCTTGTTTACGTCGACAACATATTCCGCGTCGAGGTCGATTATAGCTATGTCGGCGCGCGCGCCCTCCTCTATCCGTCCGCGGTCCTTAAGCCCTAAAATGCGCGACGGAGTGTAGCTCATAAGTCGGCTTAAGTCGGAAAGACTTATCTGACCGGTGCGCACAAGGTGCGTGTACGCAAGCGAAAACGCAGTCTCCAGCCCGACCGAGCCGAATGGCGCATGGGCAATATCCTTGCTTTTTTCGTCCGCGTGGTGCGGCGCATGGTCTGTGGCGATTACGTCTATCGTGCCGTCCTTGATTCCCTCGATGATAGCCTCAACGTCTTTATCGGTGCGGAGCGGCGGATTGATTTTGGCATTGGTATTGAGGGAAAGAATCTCGTCGTCGGTCGCCGCAAAGTAGTGCGGACAGGTTTCGCAAGTGACGTGCACGCCGCGCTTTTTTGCCGCGCGGATTATATCCACCGATTCCGTAGTGGAAACGTGACAGATGTGAATTGCGGTTTTTGCCTCCTCGGCAAGCAAGACGTCACGCGCTACCGCCGCGCTCTCCGCCGTGCGCGGAATGCCCTTTAAACCTGCTTTTTCGGAATTTATGCCTGCGTTTACCACTCCGCCTGCGGAAATACTCTTGTCCTCGCTATGCGACAGAATGGGAAGCTTGAGTTCTTTTGCAAGCTTTATCGCCTCGAGCATGAGCGCGCCGTCGCTTACAGGCACGCCGTCGTCAGACAAAGCGATTGCGCCCGCCGCCTTCATTGCCTCAAAATCGCAAAGCTGTTCGCTCTTTTGTCCGATTGTTACACAGCCTATGGGCAGCACTTCCGCATTGTTCGCTTTGTCGCTTTTTTCGCGGACGTATCTCATTAAATCGGCATTGTCAAGCGGCGGCGTGGTGTTTGGCATACAGCACACCGTGGTGAATCCGCCGTAAAGAGCTGCGAGGCTTCCGCTTTCTATATCCTCCTTGTGGGTCTGCCCGGGATCGCGAAGATGTGTGTGCATGTCTATAAAACCCGGAAAAACCGCCTTGCCGTCGCAGTCGATGACGGTAGCAATCGGCTGCTCTATTTTTTGACAGATACGTTTTATTATTCCGTCCTCGATAAGAACGTCCGATTTAACAACTCCGTCATTATTGACTATTGTCGCGTGTTTAAGTAAAATCATATCCTCTTCCTCAGTCCTTTATCCTGAGCTTGTCCAAAACCTTTAAAAAATCGTCCGGTTCTTTTGCGTAAAACTCCATTATTTTTCCGCTGCGCGGATGAGTGAACGTAAGCGAGCCCGAGTGCAACAGCTGACCGTTTGCGCCGAGCGCGCTGCCGCCGTACAGCGGATCGCACGACACGGGATGATGCAGGTACGCCGAATGCACGCGAATCTGGTGCGTCCTGCCCGTTTTAAGCTCGAACTCGACGTAGCAGTTGTTCTTGTACCGCTCCATGACCCGATAGCCTGTAATAGCCTTTCGCCCGTCCGGCACGACAGCCATCTTAAGCCTGTTTTTTTTGTCCCTGCCAATCGGCGCGTCCACCGTGCCCTCGTCCGACTTTAAGTTGCCGTCAAGTATGGCGTGGTACAGCTTTTTTACAGTGTGCAATGCAAACTGCTCGGCAAGCGCGGCGTGCGCAAAATCCGTTTTGGCAATCACCATAAGCCCGGTGGTGTCCTTGTCCAGCCTGTGCACAATGCCTGCGCGCACTGCGCCGTACTTATATGACAGCTTGTCGCCGTACCTATACACAAGCGCGTTGACAAGCGTGCCGTCTTTGTTTCCTGCGCCGGGATGGACCACAAGGCCGCGCTGCTTATTGATGACCGCAAGCTCCTCGTCCTCGTACACAATATCTAGCGGAATGTCCTGCGGAATTATGTCGCATGTTTCCGCCTCGTCCTCAAATGATACAAGGTCGCCTGTTTTGACCGTCTGCCCCGCCTTGAACGCAGGCACTCCGCCGATAAAAACGCTGCCTAATTCGATCAGCTTTTTTATATGCGAGCGCGACATTTCCGTTTCGTCGGATAGAAATACGTCCAGCCGCGCGCCGCCCTCGGTGCAGTAAATGGTGGTCATGTTCTATTCTCCCCCGACATCCGCGTCAAAAGTTTCTTGTGGTTCTTCTGCGCCGACATCTTCGGAATTATAGGGTCCGTCGCTTTCAGACACATCGCTCTCGGCTTCGGCGGCAACGTCGTCCTGACCGGGCTCGGTGTCGATGGAAAACTCGATTTTTTTGCTGTCGTTATCTCGGTACAAAACCAAAAAGTAAAACACTATCAGCAATACGCCTGTGACCAGCGCGACGTCCGCTATATTAAAAATATACGCCCATGTCTTTCTGCCGCCTATGGTCATGCCGAAATATTCAAATTCTATAAAATCCCTGACATAGCCGAGCACCATGCGGTCTATGCAGTTGCCCATTGCGCCGGCTACAAACAGCGCCACCGCCACGCGAAAGACTCTGCTTTTGCCCTTGTTGCGTATGAGAACAAGAATAAACGCGACTGACGCCGCCACCGCAAACACGCAAAAGAATATGCGCGCGCCGATATCTCCGAACCAATCGCGCAAAAAGCTCGACCCAAACGCCGCCGAATAGTTGTGCACCTTGCGCGCGTTTAAGAAGTACGGTATAAGCGGCACGGTATAATCGTAATCCAAAAAGTTTTCCACCAAGGATTTTGCAATCAAATCAAAAGCAAAAACGGACACTATGATTATCCATTCCATTTTTGCTTCTTTAAGATATTTGAATACCCTGATAGCCTTGCGCTTTATAAAAGCCCAAACCGCTTTGGCTTTGTTTTTAAACCCTGATGCCACTAATCCTCACTCTCCGGCTTCAGTACGTCCATGGTGTCGGGAGTAATCAAAAACAGGTTGCGGCGCACGGTGATAACCCTGTCGCCGAGAGCATACGCCGCGCCCGAAGTAAAGTCCATTAGCCTCTGCGCGTCCGGCGAATCGGAAATGGGATCTAGGTCTACAAGCGCAGGCTCGCCGCGCCTAAGGTACGCTATAAGCTGCTCCACGTCCGCCGTGGTGCGCGGCCTGTAAATTACAAACTTGCTGTTAAGCTGCGCGGCAACGGCTTGCTCTACCGTGGGAAGCGGCTTTGCCTTGGGTTCCTGCGGCGGAGGAGTCTGCGGCTGGGGCGGAGGCTGAATAGGCTGCATAGGAGGCACACTTTGCGCAAACTGACCTGCGCCGCCCGTTTGAACGGCGCCTGTGGGCGCATATCCCTGTGTGGGCTGGCGATAGCGCGGATCTATATAGTTTCCGTACGCGTCGTGCGTGTCCTCAAAGTACTCGAGCGAACCGTTGTAGTTGCTCGAATTGCGCAAAAAGTTTTCAAAAAAATCGTTATCCATGTTACACCTCTGCCTTTGCTCGCTCGCCGAATATTGCGGAGCCTATCCTTACCATGTTGCTGCCAAAGTATATAGCGCGCTCGTAGTCGCCGCTCATGCCCACCGAAAGAATGTTAAAGTCCTCTCTTCCTCGGGCAAGCTCTTCGTACAAATCGCGGATTTTGCGGTACATATCGTCGCCTGCGTTTTTAGGCGGAACTGCCATTATTCCGCGCAAGCGCATGCCTAACGAACTTTGTACCGTTTCCGCCAGTTCATACGCCAAGTCAACCGCCGCGCCTGTTTTGCTAGTCTCCTCGCCGACGTTTACCTCGATTAGTACGTCCTGTATGACGCCGCGTTTTTCCGCCAGTCCGGAGATTTCTTTTGCCAATGCATCGGAATTTACGGACTGTATGAGCGAGACGTTTCCCACAAGGTACTTGGCCTTATTGGTCTGCAACGTGCCTATAAAGTGCCAGGAAGCGCCTTCTACGGCGTCGCGCTTGGCCAAATACTCTTGAACGCGGTTTTCGCCTATGTCGGTTATGCCGCTATCTATTGCGGCAGAAATAGTTTCCGGCGGGACTGTCTTGGTAGCTCCGACTATCGTCACAGCTCGCCCTGCCGCGGCGCGCGCGACACGCTCTCGCACCAAGTCGATATTGCGTTTAACCTCGCTCGAATACATCATACCTCGCCGACTTTAATTATACTACAAATCACCTTTTAAATCAACTGTTTTTTAAAATAAAAAAACGCGGTGTCAATCCGCGCTTTTAACGTCTATTACGACAAATTCCGAGGTGCAGCCGATTTTGAACTTGAACGCCCAATCGGATATGCCTGACGTAACGATAAAATCTGTATTCTTGCGCCGCTCGTAGCCGTACACCATGTCGTTTAATCCGAACAAGTCACTGATTAGCCCTATGGGCGGCATCTGTCCGCCGTGCGTATGTCCCGAAAGCACCAAATCTACGTTTGCTTTGCTTTCCGCGACGTAGTCCGTGGGCTGGTGATTTATGACAATGCAGTACTTGCCGTTGTCTAAATCTTGGGTCAAATCGGCTATTTCCGCCCTGCCTCCGCCGCGCTCTTTTTCCGACCTGTCGTTTCGCCCCACCACGTAAAAATCGCCGCAATCGATAGCGTCGTCCCGCAACACGGTTACGCCGTTTTTTGTGAGTTCGTCTATCAAATCGCCGCCCGTAAAGCCGCGCCCGGCGTTGTCGTAATAACCCTTGTCGTGATTTCCGAATGCGTAAAAAATGCCGTAAGTGGTATTTAGCGTGCCGAGCGCCTTGCACGCGTCAATCATGTCCTTGCGCGATGTGTCGTCGTCCACAAAGTCCCCCGCTATCACTGCGATATCCGGATTATAGCTTTGCATTTGCTTTATGTAATCGTTAAACTCTTTTCCGCTGAACGTAGTGCCTATATGCGAGTCTGCAAACATAACAATGCGCAGGTTTACGCCCTTGTCGGTGTAAACGGTGTAGTGCGCCACAAAAACATTGTTGGCAAGCATATAACCCACCGTCAAATATATAAATGCAGTCATAACAGCGACACAGCCGGAAAGCCGTACCATGCGCCTACCAGTCAGCTTTTTCACAACAAAAAATATCAAGTCGGAAAACAGCCAAAACACCGTAAGATGAATTACGATAATCGCCGCGTTAACATAGCCTAAGAGGGCGGCAAAAAACAGCACGACAATAAGCACAATGCATACCGCCGTAAATTTGCGCAAGAATTTATCGCACCTTTGCAGCAGCAGGGCTTTGGGTACAAGACGATAAACGCGGCTGACCAAATATAAAAAGCCGCTAACCGCCGCTATTATTGCAAACCCGAAGATCAACGCCCACATAATTAGCTATATACTACCATACGCCACGCATATTGTCAATATTAAAAAGGGAGCCGTTAAGCTCCCTTAATAATAATTTAAATCATTATTTTCAATTCCGAAATCCGAATTAACTTAGTATTTTTTACGCGCAACGTATGAGGTGTGCAGCGTCTCGTGCGCCTTGTGGCTGCCGGGTTCGCCGAAGTATTCCGCATAAAGCGTCTTTACAACCGGGTTTTCGTGGCTCTTGCGGAGCTCGTTCTTTTTGTCCTTTTTGTAAAGCACGGATGCGCGCGTCTTGGCTACATCAACTACGTTACGGGTAGCGGAGCTTACAATGGGCTGACCGCCGCCGTTTACACAGCCGCCGGGGCACGCCATAATCTCGATAAAGTGATACTTGGATTTGCCCGCCTTGATTTCGTCCATTATCTTGCGCGCATTGGCAAGACCGCTTGCTACAGCGATATTTATCTGCTTGCCTGCCAAAGTGATTGTAGCTTCCTTTATGCCCTTGGTGCCGCGAACTGCCTTGAAGTCGATATTGTCGAGCGTCTTTTTGGTGACTACCTCGGCAACCGTGCGGAGCGCCGCTTCCATAACGCCGCCCGTCGCACCGAATATAAGACCTGCGGTACTGCCCTTGCCTATCGGGTTGTCGAACTCGGCTTTAGGGTCGAGCTTTTTAAAGTCGATGCCGTAGTTCTTTATCATGTGCGCAAGCTCGCGTGTTGTGATAGACGCGTCGATATCGGGCACGCCCGCCGCGCTTTGATCGTCGCGCGTCAGCTCGAACTTTTTGGCAATGCACGGCATTACGGTGACAACCGCGAGGTTCTTCGGGTCGATACCCATCTTTTGCGCATAGTACGTCTTCATGATAGCGCCGAACATCTGCTGCGGCGATTTGCACGAAGAAAGGTTGGGCAATAGCTCGGGATAGTTGAACTCTATAAAGCGTATCCAGCCGGGGCTGCACGACGTAATCATGGGAAGCACGGCGTTCTTGTCGTTGAGACGGTTGATAAACTCGGTACCCTCTTCCATGATTGTCATGTCCGCCGCCATATTTACGTCGAACACCTTGTCAAAGCCAATCGCCTTGAGCGCGGCTACCATTCTGCCCTCGGTGTCCGTGCCGATGGGATAGCCGAATTCCTCGCCGAGCGCTGCGCGCACCGCAGGCGCGGTGCCGACTATAACCGTCTTGCTCTTGTCGGCAAGAAGCGCTTCCACCTGCTCTATGCCGCTCTTTTCGCGCAATGCGCCTGTGGGACAAACGTTGATGCACTGTCCGCACGCAACGCACGGAACGTCAGAAAGCGATCTGCCGAACGGGCTGCCGATTTTGGTGGCAAAGCCGCGGTTGCCTGCGTCTATGACGCCCACCGTCTGCACATTGTTGCAGGCGGCAACGCATCTGCGGCAAAGAATGCACTTGTTGTTGTCGCGTACGATAAACGGCGAGACGTCGTCCACGTCGTAATCGTTCATTTCGCCTTCGTACTTTTTGTAGTCGCAGCCGTACTCGGTGGCAAGGCTCTGAAGCTCGCAATTTCCGCTTCTTACGCAGCTTAAGCAATCCTTGTGGTGGTTGCTGAGCATGAGCTCAAGCGTGATTTTGCGCGCAGCACGCACCTTGGGCGTGTTGGTTAATACTTCCATACCCTCGGCAACAAGCGTGGAGCACGCCGTCACAAGCTTGGGTCTGCTGCTAAGCTCCACTACGCAAACGCGGCAACTGCTTTCGTTGCAAAGGTCCTTCATGTAGCACAGCGTAGGAACGTTAAAGCCCGCCTTAATCGCTGCGTCCAATATGCGTGTGCCCTCGGGAACTGTTACGGGCACACCGTTAACTTTTAAATTGACGTTTTTCATTTCTTCATTCTCTCCTATTCACTATTTAGAGATTGCTTTTGTCGGGCATTGACCCTCGCACGCGCCGCACTTAATGCACTTGCTCGCTGCAATCTCGTAGGACGGAAGCTTGTGGCCGGGTGCTGTGTAGTCGGTTTTGGCTATTGCCGTGACAGGGCAACCGCGCGCGCACTTGCCGCAGCCGATGCACTTGTCTTTATCTATTTTGTAGCTAAGTAGCGCTTTGCATACGCCTGCAGGGCACTTGCCTTGGCAGTGCGCCTCGTACTCGTCGCGGAAATAGTGAAGCGTTGAAAGCACCGGGTTGGGCGCAGTCTGACCGAGTCCGCAAAGCGAGTTATCCTTGATGTAATGGCAAAGCTCTTCCATCTTGTCGAGGTCCTCGAGCGTCGCCTCGCCTCTTGTCACTTTGTCAAGCATTTCCAAAAGGCGCTTGTTGCCTATACGGCAGGGCGTGCACTTTCCGCAGGACTCATCCACCGTGAATTCAAGGAAGAATTTGGCAATGTCAACCATGCAGTTGTCCTCGTCCATGACGATAAGACCGCCGCTACCCATCATCGAGCCGATGGCCATGAGGTTGTCGTAGTCGATTTCGGTGTCTATCTTGGACAGCGGAATGCAACCGCCGGACGGACCGCCTGTCTGCGCGGCCTTAAACTTTTTGCCGCCCGGGCAGCCGCCGCCGATGTCCTCCACTATTGTGCGAAGCGTGGTGCCCATGGGGATTTCCACAAGACCGACGTTTTCCAGCTTGCCGCCGAGCGCGAACACCTTGGTGCCCTTGCTCTTTTCGGTGCCGACGGAAGAGAACCAATCCGCGCCGTTGAGTATGATTTGAGTGATGTTGCCGTACGTTTCCACGTTGTTGATAAGCGTGGGCTTGCCGAACAAACCTTTGACTGCCGGGAACGGCGGACGCTGACGGGGTTCGCCGCGCTTGCCTTCCGCGGAGTTGAGTAGCGCCGTTTCCTCACCGCAAACAAACGCGCCTGCGCCGAGACGAAGCTCTAAGTCGAACTTTTTGCCAAGGCCCATGACGTTGTCGCCGAGTATACCGTATTCGCGCGCCTGAGCTATAGCCACTTCCAAACGGTTAACTGCTATGGGGTACTCGGCACGCACGTAGATGACGCCGTGCTCCGCGCCGACAGCATAGCCGGCTATCATCATAGCCTCGATTACGGCATGAGGATCGCCCTCCAGAAGGGAACGGTCCATGAACGCGCCGGGGTCGCCCTCGTCCGCGTTGCAGGCTACGTACTTGACGTCGCCGGGCGCGTCGTGGGTGAACTGCCACTTCATGCCTGTGGAGAAGCCTGCGCCGCCGCGACCGCGCAAACCGCTTCTTTTAACCTCGTCGATAACCTGCTGCTGCGTCATGGTGGTGACAGCCTTTTCGTAAGCCTTGTAGCCGTCGGTGGCGAGGTATTCGTCTATGTTTTCGGGATCGATAACGCCGCAGTTGCGAAGCACTACCCTGCGCTGACTGCGGTAAAAGTCCGTATCGTTGATGGACTTAAGCTGACCGTGAGCGTCCTTTTCCGCATGAAGGAGCCTCTCTACGGGCTTGCCGCCTACGATGTGCTGTTCCATGATTTCCGCGACGTCGTCCGGCTGAACGTGTGTGTAGAACGATCCGTCGGGATACACGACCGCGATGGGGCCCTTGGAGCAAAGTCCGAAGCAGCCGGTAAAGATAACCTTAACTTCGTCCTCAAGTCCGCGCTCTTTGATTTGAGCGACAAAGTTTTCCCTTATAATCTTGCTGTTGCCGGAGGTGCAACCTGTACCGCCGCAGACCAGTATGTACTTTTTGGGATTGCCCGGCGTAACGGTGGCGCCTTCCTTGCGCTCCTCTATCGTCGACCTAAGACGGTCGCGAATTTCCTGTAATTCTTGTAATGTTTTCATTATCGGCTCCTTAAATCTCGTTGTATTTGGCGAGGATCTCGTCAACGCTTGCCTCCGTCACCTTGCCGTAAACTTCGCCGTTTACGGTAAGCACGGGCGCCAAGCCGCAGCAGCCTATGCAGCGAGTAGCTTCCAAGGTGAACCTGCCGTCGGACGAGGTGTGTCCGGGCTCTACGCTAAGAAGCCTTGCAAACTTGTCTATTACGCCGCCACTGCCCTTTACGTAGCACGCCGTACCCAAGCACACGGCAATCTTGATTTGCCCGGGCTGTTCCAAACGGAACTGCGAATAGAACGTGGCTATTCCGTACACCGTGGCAAGCGGCACGCCGAAGTAATCGGCAATCTTGAGCTGGACTTCAAGCGGCAAATAACCGTAAATGTCCTGCGCTTTTTGCATCGCCATCATGACGGGACCGGGAACGTCTTTAAGGCTTTCCAGCACCGCGGCGAACTGCATGTCTTTCTCGTCGGTCATTATTGATGCTCCTTTAATGAGTTTTTTTGACATTTTTGCGATATAGGCGGAATGCAAGACCCACTACCCCACTATCGCGATTACAATTATAACATACCCGAATTTTATTTTCAAGTACAAAAAGATATTTTTTGTAAAGTTCGCTACTGCTAACCACATTATATTGTGTTTAACGAGTAATTAGGTTGGCTACAAATCAGTCCTCCGCCTTGTGCCCTCCGAATGATTGGGGGCGCTTGCTTCGCTTGGCTCATCTGAGTCGTCTGCGGCGTTTGCTTCGCTTGGTTCGTTTATTTCGTTTGCTTCGCCCGGTTCGAGTATAGACGCCAAACGCTTGCCGAGTTTATAAAACTTTACGCTTTCGCCCGTCTCGTAAACCTTTTCCGAATATGCCGTATATTGCTCCTCTCCCGCGGTGATTACAACGGCGTAGACCACGCTGTTCACCCTTGCGGTTGCGATCTGTCCGTACTTTGCGGTGGTCATACTTGACATCACACAGCCTTTAACAGTACCCTCAAACACCTCGCGATTTTTGTCGTCGCCCTTGCCCGCACGCATAGATCTTTTGGCTAGCACCATCTTTACAATAAACGCCGTCAGTACAGAGACGACAAATAAGGCGGCGCAAATAATCGCGCCGACAAATATACCCAAAACCGCAAATGTAGGCGTAAGAGCAAAATCTACAAACAAAAACACAATAAATAATATTACCGGAGCTTTTTGCTTTGCGGTGTACAGCTTTCCGGCATTGACGATTTGCTGCATTTCGTACTCGGCAAGCTTTTCTCGGCTGCTGTAACCGTACGACGAATTTATATCATCCAATCTTGCTTGTTCCAATTCGCTTTGGGTATGCGGTTCAACCGTTGTTTGCGAATCACCGTCCTGCTCACTTATATTGTCTTTCGCTTCATCCTGATTTTGCTTAGGTTGCTCGGGCTTTATTAACTTTCCGGTCACCATTAATATAAGACCGATGATAACAAGCAGAGTTATAATCGCGGGCGTGCCAATGGCCAAAACCAAAAGCCCTTTCTTGGTTATTTCAAAGTCGCCCGTGGAATTCCCTACGATAAACATCACTATACCTGTAATAATGGGTATAAAAACCAAAAAAGCCATTCTATACAGCTTGTTCATAATATACGCACCTTTCAAACACTATTTTTACTAACTTATAATAACATACCGGTAACAAAATTTCAATAGATTACGGGCAAATTAATTTTAATATAAATAGAAATACAGCGCGCATTTGCTTGCGTATTGCCGCTATATGGTTTATCATGTTAACGGTAACTTATGCAATACTTGGCGATTATTGTTATAACATTTATATCGGGCGTAGTCGGCACGGGATTGGGCGGCGTAGTTGGCGCAATATTAAAGCGCGACAGCAACAAGATTGTAAGCCTGCTCCTGTCCTTTGCCGCGGGAATAATGCTTGCCGTGGTGTGCTTCGACCTTATGAGTCAGCCAATAGATATGATGAAGGAAGGCACGCTCGGGTGGTACACGCCTTTAATCGTTGTTGCCGCAGTAATATTCGGCTACGCCGTTGTATATCTTCTCAACTATTTTATAGATAAACGAACAAACCACGAGGTGTCGCACATAGACGCCAACCACCCCACGACGGCAGACGACCTTGACGAGCTTATTCACTCCAATCATTACGAATCACACAGGAGCAGCAAGTCAAACCTGTTTGTCGCAGGGCTTGTCATGATGACGGCGATAGCGCTCCACAACCTGCCCGAAGGAATGGTGATAGGCGCGTCGTACGCGATTACGCCCGACATAGTAAAAAACCTTTTTACCGGCAGCGGATTTATTATGGCGATAGTTATAGGACTGCACAATATCCCCGAGGGCATGGCTGTGTCCGTTCCGCTTATCTCGGGCGGCATGAGCAAGACAAAGGCGACGCTGCTTACCGCGCTAAGCGGCCTGCCCACCGTGATAGGCGCGCTAATCGGCTTTGCTCTCGGCGGAATAAACGATATAATGCTGACGCTGTCGCTGGGCTTTGCAAGCGGTGCAATGCTCTACGTCGTTTTCGGCGAATTGATGCCGGAAGCGATACTTATGTGGAAGAGCAAGCTCCCGGCGCTGTCGCTGTTTATAGGCGTGCTCGTCGGATTTTTGCTCGTAATGTTTTAAAAAGTTCAGAGATAAAAGTTATGGCCGCTAAAGCGGCCTTTTAATTTCTTTATAATATTTAACTTTTAATTCTTAACTTTTAACTCCCTATCTATGTTTTCCGCCGCTCTCTTACCTGCGCCCATGGCGAGTATAACCGTTGCCGCGCCTGTCACCGCATCGCCTCCGGCGTAAACGTTGTCGCGCGTGGTCTTGCAGTTTCGGTCCGCTACTATTCCGCCCCATTTGGTTATGGCAATGCCATCTGTCGTGTCCTTGATAAGCGGATTAGGAATTGTGCCTATTGCGACGATTACGGTGTCCACGTCAAGAATAAATTCGCTGTTTGGTATCGGCACGGGTCTCCGACGCCCGGACGCGTCGGGCGCGCCTAACTCCATTTTTTGGCATTTCAGCGCGCGCACGCTTTTACGCTCGTCGCCGAGCACCTCGACGGGCGCCGTGAGCATCATAAACTCCACGCCCTCCTCTTTTGCGTGCTCTACTTCCTCCTTGCGCGCAGGGAGCTCATCCTCGCTTCTGCGGTACACAAGCACCACTCTTTCCGCGCCCAGTCTGAGCGCACAGCGCGACGCATCCATGGCGACGTTTCCGCCGCCGACAACCGCCACCGCCTTACCGCACCTTATCGGCGTATCCACGTCATTGCGGTACGCCTGCATAAGATTGATGCGCGTCAAATATTCGTTGGCGGAATACACGCCGTTTAGGTCCTCGCCCTTTATCTTCATAAAGTTTGGAAGCCCTGCGCCGCTGCCTATAAACACCGCTTCGTAACCGTCCGCAAAAAGCTCGTCCACGAGCAGCGTTTTGCCTATCACGGTGTTCAGCTCGAATTTGACGCCGCGTGACTGTAAATCCTCTATCTCTTTTGCGACTATCTTTTTTGGCAAGCGGAATTCGGGGATGCCGTACACAAGCACGCCGCCGGCGGTGTGTAACGCCTCAAACACCGTCACGTCGTAGCCGCGCGCATTCAGCTCGCCCGCGCACGAAAGCCCTGCAGGCCCCGAACCCACGACAGCAATCTTATGCCCGTTGCTTTTGTGAGTATGTTCGTCATTGGGTTTGTGCGCGCTGTGATAATCCGCAACAAACCGCTCTAACCTGCCGATAGCCACGGGCTCGCCGTTACGCCCTCTTACGCACTTGCTTTCGCACTGCGTTTCCTGCGGACACACTCTGCCGCATATGGCGGCAAGCGAGCTGGACTTGCTTATCACTCTGTATGCTTCTTCGTAATCGCCGCTATTGATTTTTTCAATGAACGCGGGAATGTCTATACCCACAGGACAGCCACTTTGGCACGGTTTATTTTTGCAGTTAAGACAGCGCTCCGCCTCGTCACGCGCCAAAGCCTCGGTGTAGCCCAAAGCCACCTCGTCAAAGTTTTTTGCGCGCGAAGCGGGGTCTTGCACGGGCATTTCGTTTTTCTCTTTTGATAAGTTTGCCATAGCTATTAATTCCCCGCTTTTAACAAATTGCAATGTTTATCGTACGCATGCTTTTCAAAATCCGCATACATACGGCTTCGCCCGATCGCCTCGTCAAAGTCCACCAGGTGTCCGTCAAAGTCCGGTCCGTCCACGCACGCAAACTTCATCTTTCCGCCCACGGCAAGCCTGCATCCGCCGCACATGCCCGTGCCGTCTATCATGATGGGATTCATGGACACCACCGTTTTTATACCGTATTTTTCGGTGAGCTTGCACACAAACTTCATCATGACGAGCGGACCTATCGCTATAACCTCGTCATAGGTGTTGCCCTCGTCAATAAGCGTCTTAAGTGCGTCGGTGACAAGCCCTTTATCTCCTGCCGAGCCGTCGTCGCTCATAAGAACAATATGATCGGACACGGCTTTAAATTCGTCCTGCAGTATAACCAAATCCTTGTTGCGAAAGCCTATCACGGAATGCACCGTCGCACCTAAGCTATGCAGTTTTTTTGCTATCGGGTATGCTATAGCACAGCCCACGCCGCCGCCGACAACCGCCACCTTTTTAAGCCCGTCAAGCTCGGACGGCCGACCTAACGGTCCCACAAAGTCGCGCACACAATCACCCACGTTAAGCAAATTGAGCTTGTGCGTTGTGGCGCCCACTATCTGGAATATAATTGTCACCGTGCCCCTATCGCCGTCGTAATCGGCAATGGTGAGCGGTATGCGCTCGCCGCCGTCGTCCACGCGAAGAATGACAAACATTCCCGCCTGCGCCTTTTTAGCGACTCTTGGAGCGTCTATAACCATGCGCGTGACGGTGGGGTTTAGCGATTGCTTGTCGAGAATTTTATACATTAAATTTTCCTCAGTAAGTATTCTATCACAATCAAGTGATAATATCAAGTATTATTACGTCAGCGCGCCGAGCACGGTTACTACGTATTGAACGTGAATGTATCGAATGTACGACAGCACTGACTGCGTCTGCGGCGGCGAATACTGACAGGCAAGCACTGCGGACTTAAGCTTTTCGCCTGCCTTAAATGCCAAGCTCTTTAGCTTTTCGCACGCGCCGAATGCCGCAAATTCCGCGGCGGATTCCGTTATGTTGCCCCTGTCAAGCTCTGTCGCGGAAAGTAACAGCGTGTCAAACCATTCGCCGGTCAGATAGTTTATGACCGCCCTGTCGCCCTCCGAATAATTACCGCCCGGGATCACACGCGAAAAATAAAACGAATCGGCGTTTACCGTCACAAGCGTCTTTACGTCCGACTCTTTGGCGTACACCGCGGCAACCACCTTGTACTTGCCGTCGTTGTACAGATATCCTGCGCCGCCGCGCTCCATGGCGTTCTGGGCGAACAACATACCCTGCAGGCGTTCCTCCGTTTCCGCCGTGCAAAGAAAGTAATACGTTTTGCCGCCGACCGAGGCGGAAGCGCTTTGAGCGGCGCCAGCTTTAAACCTAGGCAAAAACACTACCAAAAGGCATATTGCCGCGGTCATAAGCAACAGCACGGCAATAATGACGCCCACCGGCCTGCCGGCTCCGCCGCCGCTCCGACGGCGCACCGCTTTTCGTCCGCCGCGATTGATTATGTACGCATTTTCTCCGTACCGCATACCCTTGCCTTTTGCATCATGTTGTGATATAATTTTACTATCAACTGTACTACTATATTTTATTTTCGGGGAATATATGCAATACCAAATTCAGACGATGCCAATATGGGACGCTTACAGAGAGACGGACGGCTGTCCGCTGTGCAAAATCTACAGTGACAGAGAAAAGCGGCTTGTCGGACAATACCTTGCCGAAAACGTGATGGATCCGGACTTCCGCACCGAATCCAACCGCATCGGGTTTTGCCCCGAACACATAAGACAACTGTACGCAGGGCAAAACAAGCTGGGGCTTGCGCTGCAGCTGGAAACGCGCGCCGCCGAAATGGCAAAGCTTTTATCTAAGCCACCCACCGACAAAAAGGGCGCAAAAAAGACCGCGGAGAAAATAGAAAACCACTGCGGCTGTGTTATATGCAACGCAATAGCCGAACCTATGGAAAGATATTACATGACGATTGCGCAGATGTATTTGAACGAAAAGGACTTTCCCGAGCTTTTCCGTGAGGCGCACCACTGCCTAAAGCATTCGGCAAAACTGTTTGACGCCGCGCAACACGCCGGCAAAAGCATAACCGAATATCTTGCCGCATTAAACGCAGGGATCGTTCGCGACCTCAACCGTACGGAAAAAGACATGCGTGCCTTTGCCGACTGCTTTGACTTCCGCAACAACGGAAGCAAGCCGGACGCGCAAGCCATCCCTCGCGCAATAGGCGTGCTTATTGCGAGTTCAGAGTTAAGAGTTAAGAATTAAGAGTTATAATAAGTATAGTAGCTGTAATTATTTAGCCGCCATCGAGGAATTAGGGTCGCCTCTACCACAAAACAAAACTTTTGTCAATAGGTTTTACAAAAATATTGTTGCAAAAATTTTTTAGTTACCATTGATATTACTGCCCCGCTCGTATATACTATTAGTAACATCCTGCAGTGTTCGAGATTAAGCCTAATTTATAACCTCAACTATTAAAAGGGATGGCGGAGTATGCTTGTAACATGTCGGGCCTCAGTAATTTTACTTTATGTAAGCAGGGGAAGACAGACGACGGCATCAGCCAACCCACCTGCCAAAAGGCGGGTTAGAATTCGGCAGCATCTACGGCACAGGCGGGATTTTTTTGTGCTATTTTATCGCGTTAAGCCAGGATTTGTGCGCCGCATCGGCTATAAAACTTTCGGCTAACCGCTTGCGCTCATGAGCCGAAACCGAGGGCGAAATAAATTTGTTAACGTAATAATCGGTAAATGACAAAAAGTGCTTTTTGTTACCTATCCGCTCCGCAGCGCGAATCTGCTGGGCAACCGCCTCGTACGGAAGCGTGCTGTCGCGATACAGCAAATCGAATATCTGCGTCGAGTGCAGCACGTTGTCAGTTTTGAACAGAAACACCGACAGCGTAAGCCAAAAATCGTCGTCCGTGCCGGAATTGTACATATCGCGCTCCAGCTGCAGATGATGCTGAAATTTGGTAATGTACATGCCGAACAATGCGCCGCTGTAGTAGGCACTTTTTTTGCGTTTCAGCTTTTTGAGAATCTGCACCGCTCCGCGCTTTTCCACCGTATGAAAGCACGTGATAGCGGCAAGCGCGGCGTACTTATCATCGCTTTTTATCTTGTTGTACAGGTGCCAGTAGTTGCGCGCGCATTCCGTCAGATTGCCTAAAAGCAGCTGTGCCTCCGCGCAAACGCTGTAACCGTATTCGTTATCCGGACGGAGCCTTTTGTATTCCTCAGCGTACCTTGCAACCGCATGGTATTCGTTTAACAGCGATTCTATATCTATAAGCAGGTACAGCGCCGGCATGTACTCCCCGTCTATCTCGTGCGCACGTTCCGCCAGTTCCAGCGCACTATACAGCCTTCGCTCCTTGTATTCTATATACGCGCAATAATACCAATATTGCTCGTAATTTTCCTTGGCGGGATGCCTGTTGAGCGAAGAAAGCGCCTGCTCGTAATCGCCGAGCTCGATAAAACACGACGCCTCGTCAAACAGGTTTTCGTACAGATCGAACTCCGTCACCAACAGGTCGTAAGCCGCCGCCGCGGCGCGAAAGTCCATAGCCGACACGCAGCACTCGGCATATTTCATGTGCGCTACGGGGTCGTCCGGCCGCGCCTTTACCATGCGCGTGGCTACTTCCAGCGCATCGTCAGACCGCTTTGCCTGCTGATAAAGGTCTATAAGCCGCACGTACGCGCCGGCGTAAAAGGTATCGTTTACGCTTAGCGCTTCGTTCATCAGTTCTATCGCCGAATCGTATTCTCGCCTATCGCAAAATATTTCGGCGGCGTTGTCGTACACCGACCACGCCATAAAAAGCACGCGGCGGTCGGTGACGGATTTACTCTGCTCCACCGCCTTAAGATAGTCCTTTAGCGCGCTGTCCACGTCGCCCATGCAGTGATAGGCATACCCGCGCCGCGAGTACGCCTTAAGCTTTTCCGCCGGGTACTCGGAATGCTCTATAATCATCGTTTGGTGCGCAATGTTGTTTTGCTCCTCGGTCTTTGTCGGGTCGTAAACAAACATATCGTCACCGACATCCACCTCCACGTCAATCGGGCTGTCGTCGCGCTTGCCGTAATCTATCATGCCGAAGTCGGCGATTATTGCGGTGACCTTGCCCTCTTCGGTATACCCGGCATAGCAAGTATACCTGCCGTCGCCCCAGCCTGTGGAAAACACAGCGTAACGCTTGCCGTACAGCTCCGCAATGCTGTGCGTTTGCCCGTCCAGCACGATAAGCCCGGCAAGCGGCGGCACCTCGTCGTTTATGTGTGAGGCGTATAGCTTGTACCCCTCTTCGTCCGAAAAACAGCACACGCCGGACGGAATAGGCGTGCCGCCCTCGCTGACCTTAGCGGACAGTTTGACAAGCTCGGACTTATCTATAAGCGGCTTCCACTCCACCGCCTTATCCTCGGAAAGCCTTAGTCCGGCGTACGCGACGCGCTCCCCTCTGTCCGTCATGCAACCGCAAAAAAACGGGAAGCATATAGCTGCTTCCACGTCAAAGGGCGCGTACTTGTGCGCGCCCGAATATCCGTCAAACATGACTAACTTGCCCGTAGGCTGAATAAAATCGTATTCCGTGTACGACAGCTTTACGCCGCATGCGCTGTGCATGGTAATAACCGAGCCGAAATCTATGGGCGCGGTTATGCGGCTTTTGGGGATTTTTATTGTTGCTTTCACTTTGCCGGTTTAAAGTTGAGCTTGTCTTTTAGCGAGATAAACTCCTTCCAGAATGTCGCAAACCGCTTTACTGCCTCCTCGGTGCGCGACTTGGAGTTGAAGGACGTCAGCCTTATCCAGCCGTTGCCGTTTTTTCCGAATCCTGCGCCCGGGGTGCAGACAAGCCGCGCTTTCTTTAACATATAGTCAAAGAACTCCCACGAGTCCACGCCACAGTAAAACCATATATACGGCGCGTTCTTGCCGCCGGTGTATTCTATACCAAGCTCGTCAAACTTTTTGGTGATTATCTTTGCGTTGTCCTTGTACACCGTCACCATGCGCTTAGTGTCCTCGTATCCGCTGCCGCGCAGCATGCTTTCCGCCATGCGCTGAACAATGTACGACGTACCGTTAAACTTGATAGCCTGGCGGTGCAGCCACATACGGTTGAGCGGCGAACTCATGGGTATTACCGTCCAGCCGCACCTGACGCCTGTAAAGCCCGCCATCTTGGAGAACGAACAAAACTCCACCGCACAGTCGCGCGCGCCCGGCACCTCGAATATAGACCTAGCCACAGCCGGTCCTTCTATATACGCCTCATACGCCGCGTCGTACAGGATTATCGCGTTGTTTTCCAGCGCGTAATCCACCCATTCCTTTAGCTGACCTACGGTGTACGCCGCGCCCGTCGGGTTGTTTGGCGAGCAAATATATATGATGTCCGCCTTGACCTTTTTGGGCGGCATAGCCAAAAACTTGTTTTCGCGCGTGGCGTCGCAGTACACGATTTTACGCCCGTCCAAAACGTTTGCGTCCACGTACGCAGGATACACCGGATCGGGAATCATGACAACGTTGTCCTCGTCAAACAGGTCCAAAAAATTGCCTATGCCGTTTTTTGCGCCGTCGGTGACAAACACCTCGTCCGCATTTATATCCACCCTGCGGTTTTTGTAATAGTCCACTATGGCGTTTTTAAGAAACGGGTATCCGTCATAAGGCCCGTAGCCGTGAAACCCTGTAGTTGTACTTAGGTCAATGCCCGCGTTCTTGCAGGCCTCCACCGCCTTATTGGAGAGCGGAAGAGTTACGTCGCCTATGCCTAGGCTTATTACGTCCGCACTCGGAAACTCGGCCTTGTAGCTTTCCACACGCCGCGCAACCTCGGCAAACAGATAATTTTCCTGAAGATTTTTAAAGTTTTTATTGAGCTTCATGTTTGGCTTCCTTTATTTGGATTAGCAAGCTATTCTTCGTGCTTTAATGTTCTGCCCGTGTCGAAAGTGCGGTTTTGCTTGTACTTTTTGGCGGCGGCTATAAACTCGCGGAATATGGGCTGCGGCCGTGCCGGACGCGATTTGAACTCCGGATGATACTGCACGCCCAAGTGGAACAGATTGTCGGTGATTTCCACAGCCTCCACAAGATTGCCGTCCGGCGAAATGCCGCACAAAGTAAGTCCGGCCTTTTGCATTTCCTCGCGCACGGCGTTATTAAACTCGTATCTGTGGCGGTGCCGCTCCATTACCGACTTGACGTCCGCGCCGTAGCAACGGGATAGAGTGGATCCCTCTTTAATCACGCATTCGTACGCGCCCAGTCGCATTGTGCCTCCGGTGTTTTCACAGCCGATCTGATCCTCCATTATGTCGATAACCTTGTGCTGTGACGCCGGATCGAATTCGCGCGAGTTGGCGTCCGTATAGCCCAAAACGTTTCTCGCATACTCGATTACCGCTATCTGCATGCCTAAGCATATGCCAAAGTACGGCTTATTATGTTCACGGCAGTACTTTGCGGCGGTTATCATGCCCTCTATGCCGCGGTCGCCGAATCCGCCCGGGGTGATAATGCCGTCGGCCTCGTCCAGGTATTCGCCCACCGTGGAGTCGGTGAGCTTTTCGGAATCCACCCACTTTAGATCTATCTTGACGCCGTTATGTATGCCGCCGTGAGTGAGCGCCTCCACAACCGAAAGATACGCGTCATACATCTGAACGTACTTGCCGACAAGCGCTATCTTGACGTCGCCGTCACGCTTCTTTGCCATTTCCACCATGGCGCGCCAATCTTCAAGCCGAGGCGCGTTGTCTGGAAGATTTAATTCCCTTGTCACAATGTCGCCTATTCCGCTGTTTAACAGCAGCAGCGGCACCTCGTACAATAGATCCGCATCGCGGTTTTCTATTACGCAGTCAGGCTCGACGTTGCAGGACAGGGCAAGCTTTTCCTTAAGCTTGTTGTCTATCGGTTTACTCGTCCTAAGCACCACAAGATTGGGCGAAATGCCGAGCGAGCGCAAGGTCTTAACCGAATGCTGTGTGGGCTTGGTCTTAACCTCGCCGCTGGCGTTGATTGTGGGCGCAAGCGTGACGTGAACAAACAGGCAGTTCTCCCTGCCCACGTCGTTGCTGACCTGACGAATCGCTTCTATAAACGGAAGGCTTTCTATATCGCCAACGGTGCCGCCTATCTCGGTTATAACTACGTCCGCGTCTATCTTTTTGCCGACCGAATA